>JAJRYF010000042.1 GCA_024275935.1 Gammaproteobacteria bacterium
ATTATTACGCAAGTTGACAACTTCCGCATGGCGTTCTTGCAAATGCTGGTTGTCAGGCTCTACTGCAAGGGCGAAGTTGGCGTTTGCCAGGGTGTACTCATGGGTGCAATAGACTTTGGTTGAATCGGGTAAGGCTGCCAATTTATCCAGTGAGGCCAGCATTTGCTTGGGGCTGCCCTCAAAAAGCCTACCGCAACCCATGGAAAATAAGGTATCTCCACAGAAAAGCACATCGGCTGATGCGGCGTAATAAGCAATATGGGTACTGGTGTGGCCAGGCACTTCAATAACCTTGAAGTCTAAATCAGCAGCCTGAACCACATCGTTTTCAATTACCGCTCGGCTGGTAGCTGGCATCCGCGAATCTGCCGGGCCGTAAACTTGCGCCCCGGTACTTTCCACCAACTCTGCAACCCCGCCGATATGATCCTGGTGTTGGTGGGTAAGTAAAATGGTCTTTAATTGCTGATTTTCTTGCTTGAGCCATTTCAGCACCGGCTCGGCATCACCTGGGTCAACTACACAACAGTTATTATTGGCGCTTTTAATAGCCCAGATATAGTTGTCAGAAAAGGCGCGGATGGCTGTAATCTGGTAATCAGTTTGCTTTGAATTGTCGTTGTACATTAAATTCGTCCGTATAGGATTATACCGAGCATTATATACCCGTAGAAGTTGGTATATATAATGTGCTTAGTGATTTTCTAACCGTGGCTATAGACAGCTGGCATAATAGCTCTGAGGTTGTAAATTATGACAGCAACAAAACCAACTGAGAGCCCTGCAATTGAAAGCTGGTTCGCTCAGGAGCCAGGTGCAGGATTGTTACGGCGCGAACAGCACTATCTGCAAGCTCGGATGGTGACCTCTAACAATAGTCGGGCTTTGATTATGGCACCGGGTAGGGTGTTGCAGGGTCTAAACCTGGAGGCAATGCCGGGTATGGTCTGGCAACTGGAGCCGGAAGTGGCAGCTAGCGATGACTTGAACGCGAGCATTCGTTTTGTTGGTGATTTAATGTTTTCCGGACTCAACTGGCCGTTCCAGCCAGAAAGCCTGAATTTGGTTGTTCTGAGTCACTCTTTGCCAGAGCCTGTAATGGATAGTGTTTTAATGGAGGCTTGGAGGGTGTTGGCACCAGAGGGAAGGCTTATTGTTACCGCAATACATGACCAGAGCAGCCCCTTGCATCTGAAGCCAAAGGCTTTGCGCTCGGCCCTAATGGTGATTCCAGAACAACCCTTGTCAAAGCATCACTATTGCTCCAAACTAGCGTTCAGTTGGCGTGGCAATATGCCTGTAATAATTAACCAATTTTGGCCGTTGCAAATATTAGAGTGGGTAAAACACAAGCCGGGCATGATAAAGAAACTTCAGTTTAAATTGCCACAGGGCAGGACGATTATCCCCGCTCCGGTAAATATGACTAATGAATCCGTCCAGAATAAAGTAAAGGCTCCTTATTAATGAAGCATAAATTAAACAACCATGCGGTGGAACTACATACCGATGGCGCCTGTAGTGGTAATCCCGGCCCGGGTGGTTGGGGTGCTTTACTGCGTTTTGGTGGACGGGAAAAAACCCTCAGCGGGGGTCAGGCCATGACCACTAATAACCAGATGGAATTGATGGCAGTAATTCAGGGTCTGGAACATCTCAAACGAGGCTGTGAATTAGACCTGTTTACCGACTCTACCTATGTGCTTAAAGGTGCCACTGAATGGATGCCGGGCTGGAAGGTCAAGAACTGGAAGAACAGCAGCGGTAAGCCGGTTAAAAACCAACAACTTTGGGAACGCCTGGACGCTGCTATGCAGCGCCACAAAATTAGTTGGCATTGGGTTAAAGGGCACAGCGGCAATGTTGATAATGAACGCGCAGATGAGCTGGCCCGAATGGCTATCCCGCGCAAGGATTGAATAACGACCAATGCGACAAATTGTTTTAGATACAGAAACCACAGGGCTGGAAGTAAGCCAGGGTCACCGGATTATTGAAATTGGTGCGGTGGAACTAAACCAGCGACAAGCTACTGGGAATGTCTTTCACCAGTATATAAACCCCGAGCGAGAAGTAGAAGCGGGGGCTTTGGAAGTCCATGGCATTACCAATGAATTCCTTGCCGACAAGCCATTGTTTGCCGATATCTCCGCCGAGTTTTTGCAATTTATTGACGGTGCCGAACTGGTTATTCATAACGCCCCATTCGATTTAGGTTTTTTGAATAATGAGCTTACTTTGCTAGCTGATGAATACCCTAAGATTCAGGCTGAGAGCAAGATTCTTGATACCCTGGTGCTAGCCAGAGAAATGCGCCCAGGGCAGCGTAACTCTTTAGATGCCTTATGTAAGGCTTATGATATAGATAACAGCTCACGCAACTTGCACGGTGCTTTACTCGATGCACAGATTTTAGCTGAGGTTTATCTGGCAATGACCGGGGGTCAAACCGATTTGGGTCTGAGTATTTCCGGCCAGACCGACGCTGCAGATGCAGTGGTGATTGTAAGCGCAGATGAACGCGGTACGATTCCGGTTTTACGCCCTAGTGA
>JAJRYF010000043.1 GCA_024275935.1 Gammaproteobacteria bacterium
AACCTACTGGCACATTCCGCGCCAACACATTGACTCTGGCGCCAACTGAGTCTCCGCTCTTACGCAATACATCCATAAAGTCTTCTAATTGCGCAACTACCGAGCTATCGGGAGCGAAAAATGGGTTATCTTCAACTATAGAGAAATCCTTTACCGAATCTGTCTTGATTGGCCCTAATTGCGCCAACCACCCCTGAATTTCAATCCCGAACTCCTGCGCCAACCAGGCTTTAGCAATCGCCCCGGCGGCTACCCGCATAGTGGTTTCACGCGCTGAGGATCTGCCACCACCACGGTAATCGCGGATGCCATATTTCTTAAACCATGTGAAGTCGGCGTGCCCTGGGCGTAACTTGTCTTTAATTTGTGCATAATCACGCGAGCGCGCATCTGTGTTTTCAATTAACAGCGCAATCGGCATACCAGTGCTCTTGCCTTCGAACACCCCGGATAATATTTGTACGGCATCTCGCTCTTTTCGCTGAGAGGTGTGGCGACTATGGCCAGTAGCACGGCGCCGCAGCTCATACTCGATCATGGCGCTATCAATCTCCAGCCCCGGAGGGCAGCCATCAATTACACAGCCAATAGCTGGCCCGTGGCTTTCGCCAAAGGTAGTTACCGCAAAAATTGTTCCGAATGTATTAGCTGCCATTAGCGTTTTCCCGATCTATGCTTTAATTCTAGTGCAAATACGGCCTGAGATGAGACTAACTGCTCTCTAGTCAGCACAAACACACCCTCACCGCCCCGAGAAAACTCCAACCAGAGGAAGGGAATTCCCGGAAATAGCTCTTCCAATGCCGGCTGACTGGCACCAACCTCACAAATCAACACCCCATCTGCATTCAAATGAGCGGCAGCCTGAACCAGTATTCGCACTACCAGGTCAAGGCCATCGCTACCTGATACCAAGCCCAACTGTGGCTCTGCCAGGTATTCCGCAGGTAGCTGCGAATACTCCATGGGGGAAACATATGGAGGGTTACTCACTATTAACTGGTATTTCTCTGCCTTTAAGCCACTAAAGCCATCCCCCTGCAACAACTTTAACCGATCTTGCAAAGCATGCCGACTGCGATTCCTGCTCGCCACTTCCAGTGCTGACTCTGAAATATCCGTAGCATCCACCTGTAAACTTGGCATAAGCACCGCAATCGCGCAGGCTATACAGGCACTACCAGTACACAAGTCCAGAACTTTACTACCGGCTGACAATTGCACCCACGGCTGAAAGCCTTCTTCAATCAACTCAGCAATTGGCGATCTGGGGATCAACACAGCTGGACTTACATAAAATGGCAAGCCACAAAACCACGCCTCACCGCTAATATACGCCAGTGGTAAACGCTGCTCTATTCTTTGTTGCAGCAGTTCATCAACTTGCTTGAGTAAAGCGGGGCCTACCTGCATCTGCAAATTAAACTTATTTAACTCGATATCAGGATATATTTTAGTTAGTGCATCTTCTACCAACCAACCAGCCTCATCGGCACTATTATCAGTACCATGACCAAAATATACTCCAGCCACATCAAGTTGCTGCTGAGTTTGTTTTATACACTGACTTAAATTCATCCTTCACAGTATAATTCAAGCCTCAGACTAATGAGTCGAAAATTTCGGATTTACTTATGGGTACATCTATTAATTCCAGATGTGCCGGATTGAGATTCAAAATTTGCGTTCACCGAATTTATAGAGATGCACTTATATGACTAGAAAATTTATTATTACCCTGATCCTGGTAGCTCTACTGGCCGCAGGACTAGGAATTTATAGTGGCTCCCATACTGCTGTTGTCAGCGGGGGCGCAATTAGCTCAGCAGGTACTCTAACGAGCCTCAAGCAGTACCCTGCCCCCAAAGCCATAGCTAACTTCCAACTCACCGATAGCCAGGGTCAGAGTTTTAACTTAGAGAACCTCAAGGGACGCTGGAGCCTGATGTTTTTCGGCTTTACCCAGTGCCCCGATGTGTGCCCAACGGCGCTTAACACTATGGCATCTGTCTACCGAGGACTAGAGGGCGATTTGCCCGCTATACAACCACCGCAAATTATCTTTGTTTCGGTAGACCCTGAGCGTGATAGTCCCGATACTATTGCCAACTACATCCAGTTTTTCCACCCCCGGATGCTGGGCGCTACTGGAAAGCACCCGCAGCTTGAGGCGTTAACCAGAGAATTAGGCCTGCTATATACTATTGAACCTCATCCCGAAGGCGATCAAAACTACGCAGTTGATCATACCGCCGGGATAATATTAATCAATCCAGAAGGCAAGCTTGTCGGCTTGTTACCAGCGCCCCACGATGTTGAGCAAATCAACCGTGACTTGCTAACTATTATGGGGACTAAATAACATGCTGTATAAACTCCTTGCCTGGCTGCAATACCTGCTACCACACCATTTGTTAACTGCCATATTAAATAAGCTGGCCAGAGTTAAAACTCGCTGGTTCAAGAATGCCATGATCCGCTTTATTGCCAAACGCTTTGGAGTTAACTGGTCGGAAGCATTATTATCTGAACCGGACGACTTCGTACATTTCAATGCCTTCTTTACCCGTGAGTTAAAGCCTGGAGTAAGGCCGCTGGCTGCCGATCAAAATGCCCTGCTATGCCCAGTTGATGGTGCTATCAGCAGTTTTGGTAGTATTCGAGATGGCCGAGTTTTTCAGGCTAAAGGGCAGGATTTTAGCTGCGCAGAACTGCTTGCTGATCCAAAGTGGGCTGAGACCTATATAAATGGCGAGTATATGACCATTTACCTATCCCCAAAAGACTATCACCGGATTCATATGCCGGTAACTGGTGAGCTACAACAGATGACCCACATCCCTGGTCGCTTATTCTCTGTAGCACCGTATACGGTAGATGCAGTTCCCAGGCTATTTGCCCGTAACGAGCGTAGCGTTCATCACTTCACTACCGACTACGGGCCACATGCGCTGGTTTTAGTTGGCGCGATGCTGGTAGCTAGTATGGAAACTGTATGGCATGGGGTGCTAAACCCACCCAGAGCTAAGCGCATCAAGCACTTAGAGTATCCACAAGGAGAAGTAAAACTGGGCAGGGGTGAAGAAATGGGACGCTTTAATATGGGTTCTACAGTAGTTCTACTGTTCCCGGAAGGTAGCTTACAGTGGCATCAAGAACTAGCACCCGGAACACTTGTACGCATGGGTGAAAGCCTTGGCTCTTTAAAATCTCCCCAAGCTACTGGTTAATAACAAAAAGGCCGGATGCTTTTGAGGCATCCGGCCAATTAATTAGTCATGCTATGTGGTTTTAGTAACGGTATCTAAACTGTATCCCATAGCTGCGTGGCCGTGATACAAAACCATAGAATGTGTTAGTGCCGAAGGTAGACCCGGACAGTGGCACATTACCTGCATAGGTAACTACCGCCTCATCCAGTAAGTTACGACCAAACAAAGCCACACTCCAGTGCAAGCCTTCTAAGGCCAGGCGCATATCGACCATAGTGTAGGCATCAATTTCATACATTGGGTCAAGGTTAGGGTGCACATTCTGGCTTCCTGTGTAGCCCATATTAATCGCACCACGGAAGTTAAAGTTATCCAACCAGCTTATCGCTTCCACATAATCCAGCCCAATATTGCCAGAGAATTTCGGGGTGTATTGGCCACTCATACCAGTGTAATCACATAGCTGGTTCCCAGCTGGACCAAAGTCACCATCAGGGGTCTGCCGGTTATAACAGTTACCATTAGTAAAGTCTTTAAACTCATGGTCAAGATATGCACCGGCATAGGAGAGCGTCAGGTTTTCAGATATACGATAGCGACCGTCTAACTCAATGCCCTGCACTCGCGTGCTTCTGGCATTACCAACATTAAACCCAAGCGAGCCATCAAATTGGCTTATTTGCAGGTTGTCGTAGTCGGTGTAATAAAATGCCACGCTTAAATCTCCTCGACCGTCTGCAAAACGGGTTTTAAAGCCGATTTCATAAGATGTGGATTCTTCGTTCTCGAACTCCCATGAGTTGAGGTTATTGCCGCGCACATCAAAGCCGCCTGCTTTGAAGCCAGTGGTCCAGGAACCGTAGACAATAGCTTTCGTAGACAGGTCATACTCCAACCTAAGCTGAGGTGAAAACGATGTCTCGCTACGCTTACCACCCAAGCTATGGCCCAGGAACTGCTCGTTTTCGATACCAAATACGGCGGTGTATAGAATCGGCGCCACAGGGTTGTCAGTGATGTTACCAGTAGCCAGGTCCAGAATATTTATAACCCGAGTTGCTTGCTTGTCTTCAGAGGTAAAGCGTCCGCCAGCGGTTAAACGAAATTCCCCGAAATGGAATGTACCCTGAAAAAAGGCCGCCCAGATATCGGTATCATTTTCATAATCACGAGTTGCGGAGGTATTTAATAACGGCTGCAAAGCACCGCCCGATAACAGCCCTAAAATACTTGAGGTTGGCACCATAATATCGTCTTGGAATCTCTGTGTGCTGCTCTGGTAGAACAACCCGCCAATCCAGTCAAACACCCCATTTTGCGGTGAAGCAATCCGCAACTCCTGACTAAACTGATCATAATTTTCAGCCAAGCGCACATTAAATACTGGCGCAGCTACATAATCACAATCACACTGCTCTTCGAAGTCGTACTGTATTTTCGAGGTGACCGAAGTCAGCGTGTAGTCGCCCCATGAGTAATTCGAAGTCAAACTGAAGTTTTGCAGGCTGGTGTTACTGAATTCAAGGTCATCACGCTGGCGTTTGAAGTCAAGCATGTCATCAGTTATACCACCTGGGTGGCCAAGTATTCCCAGTATCTGCCCGTAAGTAACCCCTGGTATAGGTGCGCCTGCAAGAGATGGGTCGTCCTGAATTATTTCAATTTGCCGACCTTTGACATCAAAATCACTATTTTCTATTTTTAACAAAAAGTCCCAATTCTCACTGGGTGTCCAATTAAAACTGGCCCGATATGCGAAGTCGTCCCGACTCGGCTCGTCAGCGTTTAAAAATGTGTTTCTTATATAGCCATCTTCACTCATTGAGCGCAGAGCAATCCGCGCCGCAAAAGTATCGCTAAGCCCACCGGAAATCATCGCGGTGGTTTCCAGACGACCAAAATCAGGCTCATACTCAACCCCGACTTCAGCATTGAAGTCTTGAGTTGGGCGTGCAGTCACGTAGCTAATCGCACCAGCAATACTATTTTTACCAAACAGGATGTTTTGCGGTCCGCGCAGCACCTCTATGCGTTCTAAATCAAAAAACGGTGCTCGAATTAACTGCTGACGACCGTAATAGACATCATCAACATATTGGCCCACAGATTGCTCGAAAGCCTGGTTATTACCGGTACCGATACCACGAATATATACTTGGGTGCTAATACCAGACTCTGTGGTTGATAGATTTGGGACATAAAACTGCAAGTCCTCCACCTTCTCGATACTCGCATCCTTGAGAAACTCACTGGAGACCACTACCAAGGAAACCGGCACATCGATGGCTGATTCTTCTCGCTTTTGAGCGGTAACTGTTAGTTCAACTAATGTCAGAGCTGACTCAGAATCATTTTGTGCTTCATTGTCCTGGGCTATCACAGGTGTGCCTGTAAGCCCTAATGCCAAGGCAAGCGCAAGTGTGGTGGCGGTTGGTTTAAACATGTTCATAATTCTCCCTCGAAATTAAGTGTTTGCGATTAACACTTGTTATCACTGTTGTCCCGTTAACTTTGTGCCTAGCTGATGATAACCCTTACTATCGTTTGGCGCACACCAGTTTTTGTCACCGAGGACATGAATCCCGGGTGCTCGCCTGAGACACGCCGTAAACCCATCCATGTGTCCGGTCTATACACCATGGGGGCTCTTCACCCGCATCCATGCGGGTGGAGGTCTCAGGCGAGCCCCCAGAATTCATGCTTGAACAGTTAACGGGACAGTACTGACTTGTTATTATTAAAGTTAATATAATGTTATATCACCGGCAAGGATACTGAATATATGGGCAATTAGCAAATCAAGCGGGTGGAGCTCAGTGTAAGTATTCAACTCCAGGTGCGTCCGCTACGCTTGAGTCAGCCTACGGATACACAGGTGGAAAAGCTGGGTTAGCTGCAAACCTAACCCACCGAAAGATTGATATACTTTCTTACCAACCGCATGAGCGATTTTTATTTTGCTCATCCAACCAAACTTTTAATGGTGCAAAATAATCCAAAATGGCAGTAGCGTCCATCGTTGACTTACTAGTCACCGCTGCTAGCGCCTCTGGCCATGGTCGTGAAGCACCCATTTCCAGCATATCGTTCAAACGCTTACCTACTTCTTTGTTGTTATAAATAGAACAACGGTTGATCGGACCGGTATCGCCAGCTAACTCACATAGTGAGCGATGAAACTGGAATTGCAGTATATGGGCGAGAAAATATCTGGTATATGGGGTATTGCCTGGGATATGATATTTTGCCCCGGGATCGAAGGCGTTTTCAGGGCGTTCACCAGGAGCGGCGACTCCTTGATATTTTTCCCGTAACTCCCACCACAGGTCATTGTATTCCTCTGGGCCTGCCTTTCCAGCAAATACTTGCCAGCGCCATTGGTCCATCATTAAACTAAATGGCAGAAACGCGATTTTCTCCAAGGCTTTATGCATTAGCAAACCAAGATCACCTTCTGCCGGAGGGATCTTATCCAGCAATTTGATTTGCTTCAAATAAGCCGGGGTAATGGATAGAGAAATGGTGTCTCCCACTGCCTCGTGGAAACCATCATTAGCTGAACCACGGTACATAGTTGGTTGGTTTTTGTAAGCCCGTTGGTAGTAGTTATGACCTAGCTCATGATGAACCGTATCGAAATCTTCAGCATCAATCTTGATACACATTTTGATCCTGATGTCATCTTTGGAGTCCAGGTCCCAAGCTGAAGCATGGCAAACTACTTCACGATCTGCGGGTTTAACAAACAGCGAGCGCTCCCAGAATGTATCCGGCAGTGGGGCAAATCCCAAAGAACTAAAGAAGGCTTCGCCGGTTTTAACCATGCCAACTTCATCGTACTTATTGGATTTCAATAATGCAGTTAAGTCGTAAGTCTCGCCAGTACCTTCCGGAGCCACCAGATCATAAATGTTAGCCCAGCTTTGCGCCCACATATTACCTAGCAGATGCGCTGGTATAGGGCCGTTCTCAGGCACAACATCAGCACCATACTCTTCCCCAAGTTTAGCCCGAACATGGCAATGCAAGGCATCATAAAGTGGCCCTACCTGATCCCAAAGGCGATCAAGTTCTCCGGCAAATGCATCCGGCTCCATATCGTAACCAGAGCGCCACATTTGCCCCAGATCAGCATAGCCAAGCTCGGCTGCGCCTTCGTTAGTTAATTCAACCTGACGGGCATATAAGTCCCGCATTGGTGGAGACACTGTCCGCCAGCCTTCCCAGGCTGCGCGCAATTCCTTCTCGTTGCGAGATTTACCAATGATTTCAGATAACTCACCCAGATTCTGGCACTTACCGCCTTCTGAGCAATACTTACCTTTTCCATACATACCACCCAGGCGTGTAGTAATTGCAGCTAACTCAGAGTTTTTCTCGGCATTATTCGGCGCAGGCAGCACAATCCCCTGGCGCAGCATATTTAACTTACGCCGGGTATCATAATCCAACTCCAAATCATTGAACTGCGCCGCAGCATTCGCCAAGCGTACCATTTCTCCAGTTAATTTCTCACTGGCCCTGGCTGATAATGCTTCAGTATCCTGGGTGATAAAGTTTTGGTAAACCCACTCAGCCTCACTGACTTCAATAAAAAGCTGATCAAGGCTTGCCTCTGCCGCCTGAATAAAAGCTCTAGCATCTTCAGCAGTAGCCTTTTGCGGACTTGGAGCAGCGGTTAAGCCATTGGCACCAAACAACGCAAGGCTCAAAGCGCCTGCAAGCAATAATGTATTTAATTTAGTCATCTTAAAACCTATTTCACAGTGCGCTAAGATTAGCAGAAAATCAATGAACTGGCACTTTAATATCGCTATTTTAATGACTATCAGGTGCTGAGTATGTATTCTTAGGTAATGACTTACTCAAAATATAAATATTTAGTCGCTTTTCTGTTACTGATGCTACTAAGCCCAGTCGCCATCAGTGCTGAGGAAGAAACGCCTCCGGTGATAAAACCAACTTTTGATTCACTGCTGGAAAGCGCAGACTTAGTCGCACTTGCCCAGTTAAATTACACTCGCTATGAGCGCATCCGCGGCTTTCCTAGCGGGGGTGAGGCCTGGTTACAAGCAATCCTTATATACAAGAGTGCCATCGAGGTTGATACCATCGTAGTTTACGATCAGGGACTTAAGGGTGATCACTGCTATTTTCCGCCAACAGATCTATGGCAGGAAGGTGATCGTTTCCTGGTTTTTCTCAAGCACGAGGAAAACATGATGTATCGTGGGTTAACCCCGGTGTGTTATTTACCTGTATCTGTAGCTAGTAATAATCAATATATTCTGCGTCTGCCGGCGGATAACATTCAACTGCCAGCGGCACTGCTGCAGCAAGTCAAGAATTATAAGTTTCTGGATGCCGGCAGCCGGATTGATGCCACTGATTTAAACAGACCGGAAAGAGCAGAGCTAGTCTTAGATAATACTATGATTGATGAAGGCGATACCCTGGTATACACACAGGGCATACCTATCTCGGCAGTACGCCAATATATCCGTTCCCAATTACCTAAGTAGCGGATAGCTGTCGGGGTTAATTCTTCACCCTAATTTACAAGCTTTATACAAACTCATTGCTGTCCCGTTAACTGTTCAAGCATGAATTCTGGGTGCTCGCCTGAGACCTCCACCCGCAGGGATGCGGGTGAAGAGCCCCCATGGATGGGTTCACGGCGTGTCTCAGGCGGGCACTCAGAATTCATGTCCCCGGT
>JAJRYF010000044.1 GCA_024275935.1 Gammaproteobacteria bacterium
AAAAACATTCTTTGCCAAATCGATACCTAATAGTTTAATCTTCATTTGGATGGCTCCTTTGTGTATGTGAATGGAAGTAACGACATACCATTGTGGCGCGCTATGATGCCGAAATACAAAAGGAGTCGTCCATCTCATCAGGCGCTTCATCAGTACCGTTGTTCCGAGGATGCGAATAACCGAAGCTGGAATTTAGCAAGCCTGAGAAAACAATAACAACCAGGGCGGGCAACTGCTTTCCAAGAAGCCAAATCCTGGATAAATTTACCAATTTTCCAGAATGACACACCTTCGTCGTTCCGGGGCGGCGAATAGCCGAGCCCGGAATCCAGACTGCTCGGAACCTTTACGCACCGACTGGATCCCGGACAGCGCTATTCGCGCTTCCGGGACGACGGTGAAAAGTTGCGCTACTCGTGCTTGAAGTGCAGGATGAACAAATGTCGGGAGATCACATAGATGTGCGTACCGACCCTGGATAGCTGAGAGTTACTACTAAAATAAGGGTTTTCTCTTGCGTTATTCCATATAAATATAGCAATTACATTGCAAATCGCAATATAATCTTGCATAATTCAAGAATGATACTACGACTCCTACAAGATGATCTGAGCCAAGCCCTAGGCTCCATGCCGGTCGTTGCCCTGCTGGGGTCACGACAAGTCGGTAAGACCACTTTGGCATTGGCGCTGGCTGAGTCCCTTACCGACAAGCCCACTTCCTACCTTGATCTGGAGCTGGACACGGATCTCGCCAAGCTTGATGATCCGGAGGGCTATCTGCGCCGCTTTGAGAACCAGCTTCTTATTATCGATGAAGTGCAACTTAAACCTGATCTTTTCCGCATCTTGAGGGGGCTGGTAGATATTCGCAAGCGCGCCGGAGAGAGAAATGCGCAGTTTCTTCTTTTGGGATCAGCCTCTCGCGATCTATTACAGCACTCCTCCGAAACTCTGGCAGGACGGATTCGCTTTCTGGAATTGAACCCACTGTCGATTATAGAACTACAGGCCATGGATCCATTAGGGTTTAACCCCCAAAAATTGTGGTTTCGGGGTGGCTTTCCCGATAGCTACCTTGCGCAAGACGAGGATGCCAGTTGGGATTGGCGGGGAGCCTTCATCTCTTCTTATGTAGAACGAGATATCCCCCAAATGGGGCTGCAAATACCAGCAACTAGAATGCGTCGTTTCTGGACAATGCTGGCGCATATTCATGGTCAACAGGCCAATTTTTCAAACCTTGGTAAAAGCCTGGAAGTAAGCCGCACTACTGCCCGGAACTACCTGGATATTTTGACTGATCTTTACATGGTAAGACAGATTCAGCCGTGGGCAGGCAACACCAAAAAGCGCCTAGTAAAATCACCAAAAATTTACCTGAGGGATAGCGGGCTTTTACATCGCCTGCTCAATATATCCGCCTATGAAACGCTGCTTGGACATCCTTGCATAGGTGCAAGCTGGGAAGGCTTCGTAATCGAAAATATCATAACACTACTTTCCGATAAATGGCGCTATAGCTATTACAGAACCACGGCACAAGCGGAGATCGACCTGGTGCTGGAAGGACCAAAACGGGAGATATGGGCGGTAGAGGTTAAACGCTCAGCCGCACCAAAGCTGGGAAAAGGCTTTCATTTAGCTTGCACCGATATCAACGCGACCAAAAAATTTGTTGTCTACGGCGGCAGCGAACGCTTCCCCATGAGCCAAAGCACTGAAGCAATAGGCATCATAGAGTTTCTCAAATTGCTTGCATGAATGCTGCGTGCTCTGATGTAAATACCTTGGGCATGCCAAGTTTTATGGTGTGACTGCCAGGCGTTTGTGCTTGACTACCAAGCAGTAGCTGATCTTGGGTAAATATACTTGACTTTTGTACCCGTGCAGATATATATTACCTACCATTACACACTTCAATGTGTGTGTTAATGTGTGAACAGGAGGCGTTCAAAAATGGCAACTAATTTAGCAATTGACGATAAACTATTGAAAGAAGCATTATTGATCAGCGGACTGAAAACCAAAAAGGATACAGTCAACTATGCCCTGAGAGAATTCGTTAATCGTCACAAGCAACTGGAAATTATAGACTTATTTGGAAAACTGGATCCAGATACTGACTATGACTATAAACAGGCCAGAGAGCGTTGAAGGTTATCGTAGACACACCAATTTGGTCGTACGCCCTGAGATCTAAAAACGCAGGCTATAAATTACACATCCAAGCCCTTGAAGCCCTGATTTCTGATCAAAGAGTAATCATGCTTGGACCAGTCAAGCAAGAGCTACTATCTGGCTACAGCGACAAACCCAGGTTCAACAAATTAAACCATAAGTTAAGTTATTTTGAAAATACACCAATAGTTGATGATGACTATGTACAGGCAGCAATGTTTTCAAATACATGCCGTTCAAGAGGCGTTCAAGGTTCCCATATCGACTTCCTGATTTGCGCGGTAGCATTCCGCTTAAAGTCAGAAATTTTTACAACTGATAAAGACTTTTCTTACTATACAAAACACATTCCAATACAAATGTTCGAAATAAAGTAGTAACAAGGCAAGCTGCTGTGTTATTACACAAATATTCACCAACAAAAAACCCGGCCTAAACCGGGTTTTTTTATTTATGTTACTGCCTGCTATCAGACTGCGATACTGGCTCGAATTTTCTTCAAAGCATTAGCTTCCAGCTGTCGAATGCGTTCGGCACTTATACCGTACTCATTGGCCAAATTCTGCAGTGTAGTTTTCGTGTCGGATAACCAGCGACGGCGGATGATATCCTGACTGCGGTTATCCAGCTCGCCCAAACCGGCATATAACAAACCATTATTGTGCTGCTCAAGATCGGTGGAAGTTAATAAATCCTCCGGGCTGGCACTGTGGTTTTCAAGGTATGCTGCAGGTGCTGTCCAGGCGGTGTCATCATCAGCACCCGGTGGTAGATCGAAACCGATATCCAGGCCGCTAAGGCGGGACTCCATTTCGACTACTACTTCAGGCTTTACGCCAAGGTCATTAGCCACAACCTGAACTTCCTTGTAGTTCAACCAACCCAAGCGTTTTTTGGAGCGTCTTAGGTTGAAAAATAATTTCCGTTGCGCCTTGGTGGTGGCAACTTTAACAATTCGCCAGTTGCGCAGAATAAATTCGTGCATCTCTGCGCGGATCCAATGGACTGCGAAAGACACCAGCCGGACACCACGATCGGGGTCAAATCTTTTGACTGCTTTCATCAAGCCGATATTGCCTTCCTGAATAAGGTCAGCTAGTTGCAACCCGTAACCGTTATAGCCACGCGCCACATGCACTACAAAGCGCAAGTGGGCCATAACCATATGCCGAGCAGCTTCAAGGTCTTCGTTTTCAACGAAGACCCGCGCTAACTCTTGCTCTTCTTCCAAAGTAAGAACAGGGATTTTATTAACTTGCTGGATATAGGCCTCAAGAGTGCCTGCACCAGATAATACCGGTAATGTATTGCGCATTAATTCGTTGCTCATTAAGCCTCCGACAGAACTTGTAAATGTTAGCACACAAACCCTCTGTAGCCAAGTAGACGCGGGCTTTTGGGGTTGCGCTGGGAAGGTGGTGTTAATGCTGGAAATACCTTTGCATTAACCTTTCCTCGATGTTTGATTGGACAGGAAAAGCAAGAATAAGTTTCACCAGAGTACTGGCTGGGTCACACGGGAGAGTATCGTCCTGAGATACATCGGAACCCGGGTAGCAATATCTTGGATCAACTTCCCACCATGGATTCCGGGTTCGGCTACTCGCCGCCCCGGAACGACGGGGTTTTAGATACTAGGATTGGCTACCCTCCCCCCGTCATCCCAGGCCGTTCCGCACATCCGTGTACTCTCTCGGCATTCGTGCTTCCTGCTCATCAATTGCGAGTAGCAATATCTGGGATTCACTTCCCCACCATAGGATTCCCATTATCCTGGATTCAGGTTATTCAGGTGCCTACGGACGGCCAGTGCTCCACCAAACAGGCCCAAAAGGCCACCGCCAACGAGGACTAATAGGCTGCCGTTGATACCCGGCAGTAAGAGCTGAAAGTCGCTCTGATAGCTTAACAACAGGCGCTCTAACGGGCCACCAATAAGCGCTAAGGAAAGAGACACCAGCGTCAATGCTACCAAGCCACCAAGCAGGCCATACCAAAATCCGGTATATAGGAATGGTCGCCGAATAAAAGCCTCGGTGGCACCAACCAAGGACATTACTTCGATTTCCTCACGGCGATTTTGGATATCCAGACGAATGGTGTTGCCGACTACGAAAATTACTGCAAAGCCAAACAGAATTGCCAATATCCGGCTAATAGTTGCTCCCAGCCCCATAATTGCCTGTAGCCGCTCCAGCCATTGCAGGTCGTATTGAGCAAAGTCGATTTCTGGGAATGACTCCAGCCGGATCAGTAACCTCTCTATTTGTTGTGCGACAGTCTCGTTGTGTGATTCTAGTTTTATATCAACAGCTTGTAGTTTAAGCTCGAACACCCAGGGTAAAGGATTATCAGCCAGAGCATCAACGGCTGCAGCAAAGCCGGAGTTTTTCCTAAAATCAGCCAGCGCCTCTTCAGGCGACAAAGCTTTAAGGCTTTCTACCTCTGGCCAAGCGTTAATTTCTGCGGCCAATTTATCAACTTTAGCCTGCTTAGCACCTGCATTCAGGAACACACTGATGGTAGAAATATCTTCCGCCGCCGGGTTTACCTGCTGCAAGTTTTTAAGTGCCACCCAAAGACCTAACGGTAATGCCATGGCAATACCTAATACAGCGACTGTCATCAAGGTTCCCAGTGGGCTACGCAGCAGAGTTCCGATACTGGAGAAAAAGCTATAAACATGCCGGGTTCCCCAGGCCCGCAGACCAAGGTTCAAACTACCCTGAGATTTTCTCTCTACAGTCGCCATCAACCCAAACTACCCGCGGCTTCTTGGTTGAGAATCTTACCCTGCTCCAATACCAATACCCGCCGTTGCAGGCGCTGAATCAAGGCAATATCGTGACTGGCGATTAATACAGTTGTGCCCAGTTCATTTAAGCGGCAAAACAAGGTCATTAGGTCGGCTGATAAATCAGGGTCCAGGTTGCCGGTAGGTTCGTCTGCCAATAACACTGGAGGGTTGCTTACAATTGCTCGTGCAATCCCGACTCGCTGTTGCTCACCGCCAGATAAACTAACCGGCATTACCCGCTCTTTACGAAGCAAATCTACTTGATCAAGTGCGGCACGCACGCGCTTACTGATTTCCTGATAACGCCAACCGGCTATCAATAGTGGCAAGGCAACATTATCAAACACAGTTTTATCGCTTAACAGTTTGTGGTCCTGAAAAATAACCCCAACACTGCGCCGCAACAGTGGCAGCTTTCGCCTTGGAATGTTAGCCAGATTGCGACCCTGTAGAAAAACCTGGCCTCGACTGGCGCGATCAAGCAATGCAATCAAGCGTAATAATGTACTTTTACCAGCACCAGAATGGCCGGTTAAAAAAGCCATCTCTCCAGATTCCAGATGAAAACTGACATCACTAAGTGCCTGAACTCCTCCAGGGTAGCGTTTACTTACTCTCTCAAAGCGAATCATACTAAGCCCGCATACTTCTGAAGGGCTTGGGAAACAGGACAAACTGTGACCGCAAACAACGACCATTAAACAGACTTACAATATTTATTTTTTCTATTAATACCATTAAGTAGTGTCCGTCTTCGTGAAATATGCGGGCTAGGCAACCAATTGGTTGAAACTTAGAATGGGCAACATTACTGCTAATACTATCAATAACACAAAACCACCAACCAATAGTATTAGTGCTGGCTGCAATAAACCGACCATAGTTTCAGAAACCATGGTTAGGTTATCTTCCTGAGTTAAAGCTGCCCGTTCAAGCATATTATCCAACTCGCCGGAGCTTTCACCAACCTCAACTAACCGCAATGCCAGGGGCGGGAAAGCGCCACTATTACGCATCGCCTTGCCTAGTGGACTGCCCTCCATCACATCTTTGCTAATACCCGCTAATTGTTGCCGCAAAGCTGCATTCGGCATTACTCGAACTGCTACTGGCAGGGCTTCTGCCAGTGGTACTGAGCTACTAACCAGCAAGCTGAGTGTACGGATAAAACGAGTGGTGTTGATACTGCGGATTAAACGACCGGCTAAAGGCAGGCGCAACATAATGGTCTGTATCTGTTGGCGGATTTCTGGTCTTTGCCAACCACTGTAAAATAAAGCTGCCAAGAACAGTAAAACCAATAGCAAGTAAATCCCATAGCTACCCAGGAACTCACTACTGGACATCAACGCCTGGGTTAACCAGGGTAATGCCTCACCACTGCGCTCGAATACTGAGGTAACTCTGGGAACCACAAACACCATCATCGCCACTACCACCACAATGGCAACCAGGGTTACCACTACTGGATAAATCAAAGTCATGCTCAGCCGCCGGGTAATCGACTGGCGCTGCTCGGCATGTTCAGCCAGGCGC
>JAJRYF010000045.1 GCA_024275935.1 Gammaproteobacteria bacterium
ACAGTGTTATAATGAGCCATGGCCTGATTTTTCCTTATTTGTTCAATGGTTTGTGGTGAATTCATTATAACAAATTGTATGGGATTTCAGGCCTTTTAATTGATAGTTAACGGGACACTAGTGATATTATTTCTTAAACATAACTTTGATTTATACAGCCAAACCCGAATATCCCGCGATATCGCTGTATAAGAAATCCCATTCGTTACAGTTTGCCCTTAATGATGTTGATTTACAATGATAAAATCATTTCCGCTGCCTGAGAGCGGCGAAATAGGCCGCATAAGCGCCGCCTAAGTCGGTTCCACTTCATATTTAAGTGTGGTAAGTGTTTGATATTTAGTTTATCTAGGAGAACTTAGCTAGTTATACAGAGAAAAGTCTGTATATCTCTAAGTTATATGTCTAGAGCTGCTAGTGGTACTGAATAATGGTACCATTCACAAATGAAGCGGAAGCATCAGAAAACCCTAGAAAAAACCCTCAAACGACTTACTAGTGGGAATATCCCATGGAAAGTATATTGAATCTTTATTTAGAGCTCTTGGTGCAGATCTGCCTGAAAGATCTAAGTAGTACTTTATAGTAAAGTCAGAGTATTTCACAGGCCGCACCCTTCTCCAAACACAGTTAAAGGAGCCATTACCAGTATCCGGAAATGGCTAGAGACACATGAGGTGACACCATGAATATTATGGAAATCGATGGTTATAAGGCAAAAATTCAATATGACCCTGAGCTAGATGAATTTCGAGGAGAGATTCTTGGGCTCAATGGGGGTGCGGATTTTTATGGTAAGGACCCGGCTACTCTTAGGCGCGAGTTTAAGGCTTCTTTAGCCGTTTTTTTAGAAGTTTGTGAAGAAAAAGGGATATGCCCAACAAAATCATATTCCGGTAAATTTAATCTCCGAATTCCACCAAGATTGCATAGCAAAATTTCTAACCGTGCTTCAGCTGAAGACAAGAGCATTAACCAATGGGTGTCTGAGGTTCTGGAGCATACGGTAAGTGAGTGAACCGACATGCAACAAATCATTAAACACGCAAGCCAGCAAAGCTGGATCCGGTTAATTCAGGCGCTATCGCAACACCATGCGCCACAAGTCGGGCGGGTATTATCATTGCCCTCGATAGTCCCCTATCAGAACTTTGAGTTTATCAAACAAACTGCTGTCTGAATCAAATTCAGCACGAACTTCTAATACCCAGGCATCCGTTAAACCCAGTGTTTTACATTTTATTGCATCCTTTGCCGTCATTACTACAGGCATACCGGTAATCTCTTTGAAATCAGCAGCAGTATATTTATGATGATCGGGAAATGCATGAGGAATGATTTTTAACCCTAATTGCTTTAACGACTGAAAAAACCTGTCTGGATTACCAATAGCCGCAACTGCGTGTACGGCCCGCCCTTGCCAGTCTTCCAACCCGGATTCCTCAGTGTGATTTAATGGCAGGATGCTGGTGGCTACTAACTGCATAGCAGTAACAGGTGGAAAGGTCATTGATTGCTGCGACTCCAACCAATTGGTGAAGTTTGCTGACTCAACGACATCACCATTAACAACTATATGATCCATACGACTAAGGCTGCTTACCGGTTGCCGCAATGGCCCAGCTGGTAATAAATAACCATTTCCAAACAAACGCTGACCATCCACCACGCAAATTTGCATATCCCTGGGCAATATTCGGTTTTGCAGGCCGTCGTCAGCAATGATTATGTCGATCTCTTTTGGCGAAAATTGCATAGCAGCGTTGCGCCGGTCAGCATCAACCAGCACCGGAACCCCGGTTTGTTGTTTAATCAATAAGGCCTCATCACCGGCTATCGCGCTGCTGTCAGTCGCTGATACTACATGCAGGTCTTTGCCCCTACGCCCATAACCGCGGCTAATTACTGCAGGCTTGAAGCCAGCGGCCTGCAACTGCTTACACAGCGAAATAACCAGTGGTGTTTTACCAGTACCGCCAACACTTATGTTTCCAACCACTACTATCGGAATTGGGGTGGTTCGATTTTTTCCGGGGTATGATTTGGCTCTAAAGTAGTTGTACAGAGGTTCGATAGCACGCAGGTATACAGGTGGTTTTGCCGGGTTATACCAAACTGAATTTAGCCACTTCTCTACCGCTGCACGCATTATCCCTGCCTGGCTTGTTGCCGTTGATAAAAATCAAAATACAGGCCTTTTTGCTGAATTAACTCTGCATGCTTGCCCTGCTCGGCAATCCGGCCTTCACTCAAGACAACAATTTGATCAGCATGCTCAATGGTGCTAAGACGGTGGGCAATTATTAAAGTTGTTCGATTTTGCATTAGTTTTTTCAGGGCTTCCTGGATTACCTGCTCTGAGCGGCTATCCAGCGCCGAAGTCGCCTCATCGAGGATCAATACCGGCGCATCCTTGAGTAGCGCCCGAGCTATCGCTATGCGTTGCTTTTGACCACCAGACAAGCTCGCTCCATTTGGGCCTACCCGAGTTTCAAAACCCTGTGATAGCCGTTGTATAAATTCGGTTGCGTTAGCAGCTTCAGCTGCCTTATAAATATCTTCCTCGCTGGCGCCAGATAACTCACCATAGGCAATATTGTTAGCTACAGTATCATCAAACAGGACTACATCTTGTGATACTAGAGAGATGTTTTTGCGTAGCTCTTTTAGACTAAAATCGGCTATATCCTTGCCATCAAGCAGAATCTTGCCCTGCGATTGATTAAAAAATCGCGGCACCAGGTTGGCCAAAGTTGACTTACCGCTACCTGAGTGCCCAACTAATGCCAGCACAGTACCGGCTGGAATGCTTAATGAAATGTTTTTAAGCGCTGGCTCATCGCCGTTGTAAGAGAAGCTAACATCCTCAAACACTAACTTACCGTCGGGGTCAGACATAAGCTCCTGCCCCTGATCGAATTCACCAGGTTGGTCAATCAGTTCAAAAACACTTTCAGCAGCAGCAATACTCTTGCCGAGTTGCTCCTGGATATTAGCCACCCGCTTTAGCGGCGGGATAGAAGCTATCAGGGAAATAAAGATAGTTGAGAATACTCCAGGAGAAACCTGCTCCAGTACTTCCGGTTGCATGGCAATAACCAGAATCATCAGCATCGCAATAATAGCCGCTAGCTGAATTACCGATGAAGACAATAGCCGAGTAGCTACCAGACGCATACCGAAACGGCGTGCAGTTTCATTAGCTAAGTCAAAACGCTTAAGCTCTTGCTGCTGGCCGGAGAATACTTTAATTACCCGATGCGCACTTACCGCTTCTGAGGTGACATCAGAGACCCCGCCCATCGCATTTTGTACCCGCTTGCTAATTTTACGGAACTTGCGATTCACAATTCCAACTACCAGTGCAATTATTGGCGCCATTACCAAAACACTGGCGCTAAGTTTGGCATTGGCACTGAACATAACTATCAAGTTACCGGTAATTATGAGCACATCCCGACCGCCAGAAACTATAGTTGTGGTTACCGCATTGGCAACTTGTTCGAGATTAAAAGTCAGGCGGGAGATTAAGTCACCGGAATTTTTCTGATCCATATAAGAGGCAGGCAAGCGCAGGTAGGATGAAAAAAGGTCGTGTCGGAGATCGGCAACAATGCGTTTTCCAACCCATTCCAGGCCGTAAACCCCAAGGAAATTACCAATAATTCGGGCTAAACCAAGCGCCGCAACCGCAGCCGCAACTGTCATCCCAAACTCAATATCTTTATCCCCGAATACCCTATCCACCATAAACTGGTTAAGTTTGTAAAATAACGGCTGGGCTAGCGCATCCAACAGCATTCCAAATGCCCCTAGAAACATCATGCCTTTATAATTGCCGGTATACCCAAGCAGGCGCCGATAAATCACCTTGCCAGACATGGGCTCGGCAGTGCTAGTCATAAGTTTTCTTCAGGCTCGTGGGAAGCTGCAATAGATAGGTTTTTGAAGCCCATGCGTGCCAATACATCCATCACTGTTACCACATAGTGATGCGGGGTATTAGCATCAGCGCGTAAGACCACCGGAATATCACGACTCTCAGCCGCCTCTGCCAGTGCGGCAGTTAAAGTTGCAGGGCGTGAGTCCAGCAAGCCATTTTCGTTTACATACATTCGACCCTCAGCATCAATTGCTATTTCCAAAGTCCTGTCTTGCACCAATTCGGTATCTTGCGATGCCTTTGGCAACGCAATCTGGAGTGCCGTTTGTTTTTCAAAACTGGTACTGATCATAAAAAATATAAGCAACAGAAACACCACATCTATTAGTGATGTTAAATTAACTTTAGGGTCTTCAACTGGTAATGCTTCGAGTTTCAACTTAGGCTCCAGGCAGATTTCTATGTTTCTTGATATTGCCCCGGTCGATGGTGTCAATCAAGTGAATCGCCTGTTGCTCCATAACCACCACATATTCAGCTATTCGGCCACGGAAATATCGATAGAAAAATACTGACGGTATCGCCACACCAAGTCCAGCAGCAGTGGTCGTAAGTGCCTGTGAAATACCACCAGCCAATTCATTAGCATTACCAACCCCGAAAGTAACAATGGCTGCAAATACTTTAATCATGCCAACCACCGTACCCAATAAGCCCAATAGTGGCGCTACATCAGCAATAGTTCCCAGGGTATTTAAAAACCTTTGTAATTCATGAATTACATGCCTGCCGCTATCTTCTACGGCTTCTTTGATTATTTCACGCGAGCGATGCCGGTTGAGTAATGCTGCTGCCAGCACTTCCCCTAACGGCGAGTCACTACGCAATTTCATCAAGTGACTGTAATCCAGGTCACTTGTTTCAGCCCACGCCTCGACCTTTTTAGCTACATTGGCGGGGATTACATTGCTACGGCGCAAAGTCCAGAATCTCTCAAGGACTATTGCCATTGCTAAAACTGAGCAAAGAATGATTGGGGCCATTAACCAACCACCGGCTTGTATAAATTCCAGCACTATATAGCTACTCCTGAAATAGTGTGACCCGGCAACTTGGATACTTTTACCGCCGGAATAGTGAAATTCTAAACCATCCCGGCATAGTTACCAACAATCATTATTATTCTTTCTCCAAATTGCGCGGCGCTGATCTCTGGCAAAGCTAAGCTGCGGGGCTACTCCGCGCCGCCTAAAATCCACTCTGACGGCTCCACACTGGGAAGTATTCAGCAAGCTGATACCATGATTTATATACCTATTTACGACTTGCTCGGCAGGCAACTTGAAACGATTGGCAAAGCCTGTCGATAACAAAGCAAACTGAGGATCAAGCTGAATAATAAACTCCGCTGCCGAGGAACTGCGTGAGCCATGATGGGGTACTAACAGTATATCTGCGCGCAAATCCGGGTGTAATCGCAGAATACGCTGCTCGATAGTCTGACCAATATCGCCGGTAAGTAAAATCTGTTGCCCAAAGACTTCTAATGCCAGCACACAGGAGCTATCGTTGCCCAAATATGGCAGCTCTGGGTTTGGGTGTAGTACTGCTAACTTAATTTCATTGTTTTCTGGCCAGGCGATAGCTTGCTTGGTATTGCAAAGCTGGGCGTAGTCCCTTACTGGTCGATTCAGAAAGTAATTAGCCTGTGGATAAATACTTCTTAAACTATGCAATCCACCAGCATGGTCGTTGTCGGCATGGCTGATAACTATAGTAGTAAGTGGTTTGCCGGTTTTAGCGATCGCCGGTTGCAAGACTGTAGCTACCAGATCCCTGCCCGCGCCATCACCAGGACCACTATCGTAGAGCAAAACCTCATCTGCAGTTTCCAGAAGCACCGCTAAGCCCTGCCCTACATCCAGCATCTCCACCCGCAGTGCATTCCCAGCACTACTGTAAAATGGCAAAAACAAAGGTAATAGCCAAACTAGCCCTTGCCAGCGCACCGGCAGGCCCCTGGGTAGTAATAACATAAGCACTGCCAGCGTAGCCATTATTGCGAGAGCATAAGTGGGTATATTTGCCAGCGGCATCTCAACGGCTGGAATAAGCCTGTCCAAATAAGTGAGGAATGATTCCAAAAAATCGAGTAACCAGGCGACTATCGCTAGAATCAGGCCGGTTACGCTCGGCACTAAACCAACCAGCACAATCGCCAGCATAATCAACGGCACCAACAAAAAGCCGGTTAATGGGATTGCCAGTAAATTACTAAACAATGATGCCATTGGAATGCGGGCAAACAACAGGACTGTAAGCGGTAATAAAGCCAACACCACCACCCACTGAGCACGCAACATTGAGCGCCATGGCTTAGCTCTTGATTGCCTGCCTGAGAGCATCAGTATCAGGCAGGCAACAGCAGTAAAGGAGAGCCAAAAACCGGCATCTAACGGCGCCATGGGATCAAGCATTAAAACCAAAAGTAATGCCAGCGACCAACCGGCCCACGGGTTGATCTTGCGGCGCAGGCTCAAGCCAAGGGTAATAACCAACAGCATGATGACCGCGCGCTGGGTTGGTAACGACCATCCGGCCAGAGTTGCGTACGAGAGTGCGAATAACATCCCCGGCACCAAGGCTAAACGGCGTTTTCCCAAGCGTTCAGTCAACTGTGGCAGAATTCGTGCTAACAACGGAAACAGCAGATTTCCCAGCATAAACCCAAAGCTAGCCACCAGACCAATATGTAAGCCAGAAATTGCCAGTAAATGCGCGGTTCCTGAACGCGCAAATAAATCCCTTAACTCCGGTTCAATACCACTGCGATCGGCAATCGCCAAAGCCCGGATAAGAGCGTTTGCATTTGCACTATTATCGGCGCCTGCGGTAGTTAGCTTTTGGGCAAGCTGATGCCGCCACTTCAGGCTAGCACGCTTAATCTTGGCCTGCATTGATAGCTGCTGTGGTTGAATTAATTGACCTGATGCGACTGACCCTAAAGCGCCAATTTGTTGCCTGAACAACCAGCGCTCGAAATCAAACCCGGTAAAATTCAATCTCCCTCTGGGTGGTTTTAAGCGCAAACTCAGACGCAAGAAATCACCTGCCATTAAGTTTGGAGCATTTTTATACCAGCTTATCCTTAGAGTTTTTGGCAGACCCAGATTAGCGTAATCCAGTGGTTGAAAGAGAAACCTGGCATCCTGAGTGGTCTCAGCTTGTTTGGAAGGAATTACGGATGCTCGTACGACCGGCAAGCTGGAAACCCAACCATCTACAGTTATAATTTTCCCGACAATACTATTACCCACCTGATCAGCGCGAATGTCACGGGCTTTATTCAGAGTAAAGCTGGCGGCCAGCAAGCCGGAGAAAAGCAGTAACAGTATTGGCATGGCTAGCCATTTACGAATGATGGCTAGAAACACCAGCCCGGCAAGCGCTAAAAGCAGTAAATCGGTACTTGGCGGTGGCAGCCGGGGTAAATTCAGCACCACCAGTATTCCAGCAAGGTAACCAAGCGTTATACAAGAAACTATATGCTGGTTACTAATCATCACCTTGTTATGAAGCCCCTAATCTATTCATGAATTAGCACCTTGAGGCTATTATTTCCAATAGCTGCGTTGCCAAGCACCAGCAATGCCGCTTTAGATGATCAGCGGTTGCAAGCGCCCCTGGCGTAATTCAAACTGTCGATCCATGCGCTGCGCCAAGTTGGCATCATGGGTAACTAAAACCAGCGAGGTTTGCATTTCACGGTTTAGCTCAAGCATTAAATCCCATATCTGTTTAGCATTAGCTTCGTCCAGATTGCCAGTAGGTTCATCGCCAAGCACAATTGCCGGCTCCCCAACCAGTGCCCGAGCCACTGCGGCGCGTTGGCGTTCGCCCCCAGATAGCTCGCTCGGTTTATGCCGTAGGCGTTGCCCCAGACCAACCTTTTCTAACAACCCCTGCGCTGCCACCGCTGCAGCCTCAGCCTTCCAACCACGAATCAATAATGGCATGGCGACATTTTCCAGAGCATTAAACTCAGCTAGCAGGTGATGAAATTGGTAAATAAACCCCAGCTTCTGGTTGCGCAATAGCTCTTGCTTTCTGGCACTTTGTTGCCACAACGACTGCCCGGCAATTATTATCTCACCACTATCGGGGCGATCAAGCCCCCCCAGGATATGCAATAGAGTACTTTTACCAGAGCCAGAAACACCCAGTATTGCAACATTTTCTCCAGAATTGACTGTCAAATCCAGGTTCTCTAATACCTTTAATTCTTCACTGCCTTGATGATATGACTTAGAAACATTGTTACAGCTTAAAACCGGCTTGATATTGGCTTCACTCATAACTAAGTGCCTCGGCTGGGTGCACTCTGGAGGCTCGCCAGGCCGGGTAGATAGTAGATATAAGCGACATCAGCAAAGATAATCCGGCAAATTTATACACATCCGGCATTTTCAGGTCAGATGGCAGGTCGCTAATATAATAAATATCTGCTGGCAGTAACTCAAAGCCTGCAAATCGCTCCAGCCAGGGGAATACCGTATCTATATTAGTTGCCAGGGCTATCCCGCCCAAAACCCCGAGCGCGGTCCCGATAATGCCAATAAAGCAGCCCTGAATTATAAATATCCGCATAATTGTCCCAGATGAGGTTCCCATGGTCTTCAAGATAGCAATATCCGCCTGTTTATCGGTTACCACCATCACCAGAGTAGAGATTATATTAAAAGCGGCCACCGCCACAATCAGAGAAAGGATGATAAACATGACGGCTTTTTCCGTCTTAACTGCCCGGAAATAGTTGACATGCTGCCCTGTCCAATCTCTTACCTGGTATAAACCATCCAGTTCCATAGCTAGTTCCTGGGCCACATTCCAAGCCTGATACATATCTGTGAGTTTAAGCCGAACCCCGCCGGCAGAACCTCCCAGGCGAAATAACTTACCCGCATCTTGCAGATGAATCACCGCCATTGCTGAATCGTACTCATGCACCCCGACTTCAAAAATACCAGCCACCTCGAAGCTGCGCATTGGCGGGATCACCCCTACCGGAGTCGCTCTACTTTGCGGAGCATAGACCGTGACTTTATCGCCGACCATAACCGCCAGTTTTCTAGCTAACCCTGAACCAAGAATCACCCTGTACTCTCCGGCTCGTAAGTCAGCGAGCTCACCCTCCAGCATATGCTCGCCAATATCGGATACCTCGGTTTCAAGTTGTGGCTCTATACCACGAATAATTGCACCATTAACTCCGCGCGCCTGAATCATGGTTTCACGCTCAATAAAAGGGGCGGCGCCGACTACTTGCGGATGTTGCCGAGCTTTTTCAACTACCGCTTGCCAGTCGTTAAGTTTGCCGTCCCAGGGTCTGATAACCGCGTGCGAAACCATCCCCAGGATACGGGTGCGGATTTCTTTCTCAAAACCGTTCATCACCGACAACACAGTGATCAAAGTGGTTACCCCAAGGGCTATACCCAACATTGAGATTAGTGAAATAAAAGAAATAAAGTGGTTTTTGCGCTTGGCGCGTAAATAGCGCAAGCCGACGAATAGAGATAAAGGTTTATACATATGGAGCCTCTGATTAATATATGTATTAGACCACAGCCATCAAGCTATAGCATCCAGAACTGCGCTTAAGTTATCCGGTAAAGGTGCGCTGATTGTTAAATTTTCACCACTAGCTATGGGTATATCCAGGCGGTGAGCATGCAGGAATAACGATTTCAGGCCAAACTCTTTAAGCTCTCGATTCAACTCTTTATCCCCGTACTTACCATCCCCCGCAAGCGGATGGCCGATTGCCTGTGCGTGAACTCGTATCTGGTGGGTGCGACCGGTGGTAATTTTAACCTCAACAAAATCCGTAAACCGGTATTGTTGCAAGCGACTGAATACAGAATACGCAGATTTACCCTCATCCAAATCTACCTGAACCAGTCGTTCGCCAGCCCGGCTGCCGGTTTTTGCCAGCGGCAACGCAACTTCAATCACAGATTCAGATAAATGCCCACCTAACAAAGCCAGATAGCTTTTATGCGCCTTTTCCTGCTGTAAGTGTTGCTGCACCCGATTGAGCCCCGCACGGTTATAAGCCAACACCAACACCCCGGAGGTTTCCCGATCTAGGCGATGGGCAAGGTCAAGCTCTGGCGCTGAAAAAGAAATTCTAGCTGCATCAATCAAGCCCCAGCCAAGACCGCTGCCACCATGCACTGCTAAACCTGCTGGTTTATTTATCACCAATAGGTCAGAATCATTAAATAGCACCGCATCGCGAATTAAGCGGACCACTGCATCGGGTGGCGTCTGTTGGTTTTTCACATTCAGGTGGGCGGGCGGAATGCGCACCATGTCTCCGCTTTGCAGCTTCTGCTTAGGCTTGGCACGGCGACTATTAACGCGCACCTGACCGGTACGAATAAGGGAATATACTCGGGAACGCGGTAAGCCCTTCATTTCCCGACTCAGAAAATTATCCAGGCGTTGTCCGTCGCGGCTTTCCGGAACTGCTATAGTGCGGCTTTGCTGTTGCATGAAACGACCTGATTTATTGAATATATCTGAGCAAAGCATTATAATCCATTGATTCGCCAGAATGAAACTCATTCTGATCAGAATACGCCAGTATCCAGCAACACAATTTATTGATATTGGCTCAGACTTCCAGAGTGAGGCCTGAGGTGGCAAAGCCACCATAGTTTGAGCTTTGTACAACAAAGCCAAACGTTTACAGAATTTATGCAGGCGAATAAAACTTATCGTCTGCCCTTAAAGCCACAATAATGTGGTTTGATAAACTAATAGCGGTGTTCCTGGAGCGGAAAACGATTCAGGCAAAGTCGGGAAAATCGTCGTCTAAAAAACGATGCGATAACGAAAAAGCGATTGGACTTATGGCCAACGCCCCGAACTAACAATAATCAGTACCGAACTTATCCGCAATAGCGGTGTAGCTGGTGTTCTACTCTGGGAAAACCCGAGGAACACGCTAAAATGAAACGCATGTTAATTAATGCCACGCAGCCAGAAGAACTGCGGGTAGCAATAGCCAATGGTCAGCACTTGCTCGACCTTGATATCGAAGTCCCTTCTGCCGATCAAAAGAAAGGCAATATTTACAAAGCCCGTATAACCCGAGTAGAACCAAGCCTTGAGGCATGCTTTGTCGAGTTTGGGTCTGATCGCCATGGTTTATTGCCAATGAAGGAAATTAATCCTTCGTGCTATAAGGAATCGGCCAAAAATACCAGCGGACGAATCAGCATTCGTGACGCTGTAACTGAAGGCCAGGAAATAATCATCCAGGTTACCAAGGAAGAGCGCGATAACAAAGGCGCGGCCCTGACCACCAATATCTCCCTTGCTGGCCGATACATGGTGCTTATGCCAACCAATAGCCGTGCCGGTGGCGTTTCCCGAAGAGTTGAAGGCGAAGATCGCCAACATATTCGTGAACTATTAAAGCAGATGGAAGTTCCCAATGGCATGGGCCTGATCGTCCGCACCGCCTGTGTAGGCCGCGACCTGGAAGAACTACAGTGGGATTTAGATTACCTCCTGCATTCATGGTCGGCGATTGAAACCGCAGCTGAAAAGCGCAAAGCCCCTTTCCTGATTTATCAGGAAAGCAATCTTATTATCCGTGCCCTGCGAGATTACCTGCGCAATGATATCGGTGAGATTCTGGTAGATAGCGAAGCTACTTTTAACGAAGCCCGCGAGTTTATGCAGCAAGTAATGCCGCATAATTTACGCAAACTAAAACTCTATGAAGACCGAGTTCCCTTATTCAACCGTTACCAGATAGAAAGCCAGATAGAGTCCGCATTTGCCCGAGAAGTGCACCTGCCATCAGGCGGATCAATTGTAATTGATAACACCGAGGCCTTAATTGCTATCGATATTAACTCTGCCCGCTCTACCAAAGGCACTGATATTGAAGAAACCGCCTATCACACCAATTTAGAAGCTGCTGACGAAATAGCCCGTCAATATAGACTTCGCGACCTGGGTGGCCTGGTGGTAATCGACTTTATCGATATGACTAGTCGTCGCCACCAAAAAGAAGTTGAAGATCGCCTGCGTGACGCTGTAAAAATGGATAAAGCCAGAATTCAAATTGGCAGAATCTCACGCTTTGGCCTGCTGGAAATGTCCCGGCAGCGCCTGCGTCCTTCGTTGGGTGAGTCCAGCAAAGAAACCTGCCCGCGCTGCGACGGCCAAGGTCGAATTCGCAGTATTGAATCACTATCGTTATCACTGATACGCTTGATGGAAGAGGAGTCCATGAAGGACCTCAGCGGACAGATTATTGCTGAAGTCCCAACCGAGGTTGCCAACTTCCTGCTAAATGAGAAGCGTGATGCCATCAGGCAACTGGAGCAGCGTAGCAAGATTGATATTTTGATCTTAGCTAATAATCAACTTGAGCATCCCAAGTTTGAGATCCGCAGAATCCGCAAAGGTAGTGAATCTAGTGACCCGAGCTATAACCAAACCACAGAAGAAAAAGTGGATGTCATTGCTACCCAAGTAAGTCAGGCAAGTGTGACCATAGATAAGCCTGCAGTAGCGCGAATTAGTCCAGCACAACCAGCCCCCAGCAGACAAGTAAGCAGCAACAAAAAGAGCCCGGGCTTACTCTCGCGGGTATTTAGCTTTTTGGGTGGTAACGGCGATGAAGAGCCCAGCGAGACAAAGCCAGCGAAAAAAGCAAGCAAGAAGCGCGGACGCAGGCCCTCACAACGCAATAACAACCAGTCCGGACAAGGAAACCGCAATCAGCGCTCACGGCGTGGCAATAACCAGGCTAGCGATACCCAGCAGAAAAGCCAACCACAAAAAAAGAAAGTTGGGAAAAAGAAAACCGGCAAGAAAAGGCCCAACCGTAGACGGCCAAACCAACAGCGGCAGCAGCAAAACCAAGAGCAGAAGCAGGGTCAGACACAGACTCAAAGCCCAACTGCCGACAACAAGGCAGGCCAGAAACCACCAGCGCCAGTAGTTGCCGATAACAAAGCTCCTGTAGATAAA
>JAJRYF010000046.1 GCA_024275935.1 Gammaproteobacteria bacterium
CAAGTAGTTGCCGGTCAATAAAGCTATAGTTAATCGCTTCGCTATAACCGTTGGCAACCAGTGCCTGACTAAGGCTGTTTAAGGCCACTTCCCGTTCGGGCATAACCGGGGTTGGAATTCTGCCGCCGGGCATCCGTGTGGGAATATTGTTATAGCCATAAATTCTGGCCACTTCTTCAATCAAGTCTTCTTCAATAGCAATATCAAAGCGGGCGCTGGGTGGGGTTACCAACCAACCAGACTCTAAAACTTCCAGAGTAAAGCCCAGGCGTTTCAAAATCGACTCAACCTGAGTCGCTGAAATATTGCTGCCAAGCACTTTATTCAGACGCTGCAAGCGCAGATTTACGGCTTCACGCGCCGGAATGTGGGAGCTAGACTCTGCCGTAGTAAGCGGGCCTGCTCGACCACCACATATTTCCAATAATAGGGCGGTAGCAAGCTCCATCGCCTCGCCCTGCTTGGCAGGATCTACCCCCCGCTCGAAACGGTGGGAGGCATCTGTATGTAAACCAAAGCGCCTTGACTTACCCATTATTACAGCCGGATCAAAGAATGCACTTTCGAGAAATATATTTCTTGTGTTATCGCTGATAGCGGTGCTTTCACCACCCATAATTCCAGCCAGCGCCAGCGGCCCACTGTCATCAGCTATTAACAGTAAATCAGCTGTTAAAGTGGCTTCTGAACCATCCAGCAAGGTCAATACCTCGCCTGCAACCGCCATCCGCACATCAATCTCACCTTGGAGCTTATCCAGGTCGAAAGCATGCATTGGTTGGCCCAGCAGTAATAAAACATAGTTAGTAATATCGACCAGCGGGCCGAGGCTACGAATACCGCTGCGGCGGAGTTTTTCCACCATCCAGATCGGGGTTTCTGCCTGTGGGTCGATGCCTTCAATTACTCGCCCAATATATCTGGGACAGGCAGACTTGGCAGTTAAATTGATTACTACCTGGCGTTCAATCTCAGCCGCTACCGGTGTTACTTCATGGTTGATAAAGTCAACATCACAAGTCGCACTTACATCCAGAGCAATGCCGCGAATAGATAGGCAGTCGGCCCGATTAGGGGTCAAGTCAATCTCAATCAGGGTATCATCTAACTGTAAATAGTCGCGGAAATCTTTGCCAACCGGGGCATCGGCAGGTAATTCCAGCAAGCCATCAGCATCTTCTGCCAGGCCTAGCTCTTTGCCGGAACAAAGCATGCCGTTCGATTCAACTCCACGCAGTTCAGCTTTTTTGATTTTGAAATTTTCCGGTAATACCGCCCCGACCACCGCTAGTGGTGCCACTAGCCCAGCGCGTGCATTAGGTGCGCCACAGACTATCTGTAACTCTCCATTGCCAGAATCTACCGTGCAAACACGCAATTTATCCGCATCTGGGTGCGGCACAGCACTTATAATCTTGCCCACAACAATGCCGGTAAAATCAGCCGCTGCTGGCTCTACTGCATCTACTTCCAAACCCGCATTAGTTAGCAGCTCGGCCAACTGTTCCGCCGATTCTGTGATTTTGACCCATTCTTTGAGCCAGTTAACGCTAAATTTCACTTGGGTACCTCTATTAATTCTGGATGCGTCAGATTGAGATTCAAAATATGTCGAATCAAGGCGTGAAGCGCAGGCAATAGCATGCCATTGGCAAGCTTTGCAACGAAGATGCGGCGGATTTTGAACTCAAGATGCGCGTTCATCGAATTATTAGAGTTACCCATAGCATCGCCTACCGAAACTGGCCAAGGAATTGCAAATCATTTTCGAAGAACTGGCGTAAATCCTTAACTCCGTAACGGAGCATAGCAAACCGTTCCACCCCCAGTCCAAAAGCGTAGCCGGTATAAATCTCAGGATCGATCCCCACTGCTTTAAGTACATTCGGATGCACCATACCGCAACCCAATACTTCCAACCAGCCAGGCTCGGAGCCATCGCCTTTATCCCAGGCCACATCTACTTCAGCTGAAGGCTCGGTGAAGGGGAAATAAGATGGCCGTAATCGAATCTCTAGTTCTTGCTCAAAAAAGGCGTTCACAAACTCCTGCAACACCCCTTTGAGGTCAGCAAAAGTTACATCCCGATCTACCAACAAGCCTTCTACCTGGTGAAACATAGGTGTATGGGTCTGATCTGAATCACTCCGATAAACCTTGCCTGGGGCAATTATTCGTATCGGCGGCTGCTGCTCCTTCATCACCCGTATCTGTACTGGCGAGGTATGGGTGCGCAGCAGGCGGCCATCGGGAAAATAGAAAGTATCGTGCATTGCCCTGGCTGGATGATGCGCCGGGAAATTCAGTGCTTCAAAATTATGTTCATCATCTTCAACTTCAGGGCCAGTAGCAACGGCAAAGCCCAGCCGTGAAAAAATCTCGGTAATGCGCTGCATGGTATGAGTAACCGGGTGGATGCCACCGCGTTCATGCCCGCGCCCCGGCAAGCTCACATCAATTGACTCTGCCACCAGTCTGGCATCCAGAATTGTTTTTTCTAACTCATTACGGCGCGTATTAATTGCTGTCTGCAGCGCCTGTTTGGCCTGATTGATTGCCTGACCGGCACCCTTGCGCTGATCAGCATCCATTGCCCCCAGCGATTTCAACAATGCGGTAATCTGGCCTTTCTTACCTAAATATTCAACCCGCACCTCATCCACTAAGGCAAGCTCAGTTGCAGCCTCAATAGCAGTTAAAGCAGATTCTAAAATTTTATCCAGTGATTCCAATTTCATTGGTTCCTGTTATTTTCTTTAAATAAGCCAGCGAATAAAAAAGGGAAGGACCTGGGCCCTTCCCTTTTGCTAGTTTCTTATCAGATTATCGTTTATTTAAACGATGATTTAGATACTAGTTCAGGCTGGCCTTGGCTTGTTCTGCCAATGCGCTAAATGCGGCTTTATCGTGAACTGCCAGATCTGCCAACACTTTACGATCAACCTCGATCTCAGCGCGGGATAAACCATTCATAAAGCGACTATAGGATAAGCCATTATTGCGGGCTTCTGCGTTAATACGCACAATCCACAAAGCCCGGAATGTCCGTTTTTTATTCTTCCGGTCACGATAAGCATATTGACCTGCTTTAGTGACTGCCTGTTTAGCAACGCGATAAACTTTACGGCGCGCGCCGTAATAGCCTTTGGCTGCTTTTAATACTTTTTTATGTCTACGGGTTGCGGTTACACCGCGTTTAACTCTAGCCATTTTCCATTCTCCTTAAGCGTAGGGCAACATGCGACGAACAGCGCGGGTGTCTGCTGCTGTAACCATATTTCCATCACGCAAACGGCGTTTACGCTTCTGGTCTTTTTTCGTCAGGATATGACTGTGGTTGGCGTGTCCGCACTTAAACTTGCCGGACGCCGTCTTGCGGAAACGCTTGGCAGCGCCCCGATTGGTCTTCATCTTGGGCATGATTTGCTCCTGTGGCCAATTATGGCCGGGTTTTTTATACTTCGCTCAAGCGTTCATCTGTTCAATATTGATGACTCTTTTTGGCTCGGCGAGGCTTCTGTTTACTCGAACTTACCGCAAGCGCGATAGATCCGAATCTGAATAGCTAAATCCAGCCGAGTATTGTACCCTAGTTTACAAACAAAAACACGCTTAAAGCCCTAACCCCCCCAACCAATGCTTACCCACCGCCGGGACTGAAGTCCCGGTTCCGATGCGCCTGATATTTACCGAACTCCCTACGGAAGCGAGACTTCAGTCCCGCATGTACACCGCCGGGGTTCAAGCCCTGGTTCTGCTACACCATTGGTTAATCAACTCAGGAATCAAATACAGTTGAGTCAATCTTTATAGCTTCAAAAGTATGCCCATCCACAGTTTCACCAAATATCCGGTAGGCTCCCAGACCACCAAGCGGGAAACTAAACTCACGGCCAACGCCGGGCGGGTCAAACCAGAAACCTCTAGCATCACTGAGCCTGCATACAGGCCCTTGTAGTTGCCCATCTACATCCTCTAACTTGCAACTAATCCCACCTAGCACTACTTTATCCGGGTATACCAAGTGTGCTACCATCTCATAATAAATCTCCAGGCCATTTTCGGTCTGCCTGAATTGCTTCTCTGAGAGACTTACCATTTTGGATGTAAACGCCCACTGACTGGGAACAAATATGGGTACTGCAGCGTTATTTACATGATATACAAGAGACCACATACCGCTTAAATCCGGCAACAAATACCTAGTTTGCTCAGAAAAATCTGCAGTAGCTGCATGCCCAAACACAAATGGGGTGAAGTGCTGCTCAGCCCCACCATCAATGCTGATGCTGGCGTAGTTTTTGTGGCGGAATTTAACCTGAATACTGCCTCCATTAGTTAAATCAAAGCCTTCGACCTCGCAATTAAAGCAGTTGCTGTTACTAAACTGATTAAGGTTGGCATCCACAACCCACATAACCCCGACTTCTGTCGCTGGCACCAACACGCCAGTAAAGGTTTGCCAGATAGCATCGCCGCTTTGATCATAGCCGTAGTAAACCCCAAACAGGATGCCGTTTTGCACATCTATACTAAAACCCTGGGCGGTTTGATCCTGGTTATACCACACGCCGTTATGTGGTTCGGTTCGGGCGCTATATTGCTCGCAATCAACACAGGGAACTTCCACACCTGTTTGTGCGCTGGTAAAAGTGGCCGCCAGCAACAGGCTGGCAGTCATTAAACTCAATAAATAGTTCTTCAGTTTCATTAAAAGACCCAAACCCTTGTCACTGTATCCAAACTTAATCGTGGAATTAACATCAGCGAAGCATTGTTAATCTATGAAACGCGTAGAATCAACCTTTATACCCTCAAAAGTATGCCCATCTACAGTTTCACCAAACATTCTATAAGCACCCAGGCCGCCAAGCGGAAAGATAAACTCACGCCTGAGTCCCAATGGATCAAACCAGAAAGGCACATATTCATCAAGAATGCATGTCGGCCCCTGTAGTTGCCCGCCTACATCTTTCAACTTACAACGAATCGTAGCAATACCTCGTACATCCGGGGGCGGCCCGTATACTGATACGCTGTACCAAACTTCCAGCCCCTCTGGTATCTGCCTAACATGTTTATCCCTTATATGTATCATTTTGGAATAAAACCCCCATTGATTTGGCACAGAAACAGGCGCCGCATCGTCATTTACACGATAAACAAAACTCCACAGACCGCGCAAATCAGGGATTAAATACTTTGTCTGCTCAGCAAAATCAGCCGTGGCTGCGTGCCCAAACACAAATGGGGTAAAGTGTTGCTCAACCCCACCATCAATGCTGATACTGGCGTAGTTTTTGTGCCGGAACTTAACCTGGACGCTACCCCCATTTGCTAAATCAAAGCCTTCTACCTCGCAATTAAAACAATTGCTGTTACTAAACTGATTAAGGGTCGCAC
>JAJRYF010000047.1 GCA_024275935.1 Gammaproteobacteria bacterium
ATAAATGGCGGCGATTGAGAGGCTACCGACTACTTGCTGATGTTATCAGAGGCGTGAAATTTAAGGACGGAAAAGAAGTTATACAAGATCAATTGCAGGAGACGGCTTAAACGGCCATACACCAGATTTGACTATAGCTCTATTTAGAAAGCATGGTTGCGGAAGGCATTGGAGCGGCCGCCTCAATACTGTATCTAGAGTATAAGGCTGATGGTTATACATCACTACTATCTGTAGATTTGGTGAAGGCTTATTATTATGGCTTTATAGCCGCTGACCTAGGTGACAGTTTCATGAGCAGGGCTGGTGTAAAAACCATGCTGGAATCACGAATGACTGATGCAGAAATAAAAAAAGCTGAAAAAATGATTAAAAGCCTTAAATATTAGCAGCTTTACTTGAGTGGCTCTTCCCCTGATCGAGTGAGTAGGCACAGTTAAAAATGAGACAAATCATCCTTGACAGGCGGAATACACGCCAGATACTCGGTAGCCATGAAGGGATTGGGGCAGTCTGGTTAGAATCCTGTGGATGCCCGTTGCTTATGCGGCCTGCAGATGATTTTCAGTATCCCAAAGAGACCCCAATCCCTTATGCCGACCATCTTTTGGCGTGTATTCCGCCTGTCAAGGACGGAGCCGCTTCGCGGTGATTTATTTTGCCTACCCACTCGATCAGGGGAAGAGCCACTTGAGTAAATGGATGCAGCACCCATGTGCATATTATATTCACTGCCAATTAACTACTTAATGCATGGTGATTAAAATTATTATTACGGGTAAATATACATCATCAAAAAACCCAAACTGCGATATATTCACTCCCGAGCTGCTCAACCCTCAGGTTGTTCGGGCTATTTCCGTATCAGAAGTTGTTTCTGTTGCAGAGTGGCCAGAGGAAACCCATTACACTGGGGTACTTGGCACTTATTTTCTAAAATTACTCGCTGGTGATAGATGCCTGCACCGGGATTATGCTGAGATTAATAATCTGGAGCTATTTCTTTGGCGGAATGCAAAATATGGAAACAGTCGTATCAATGCACAAGTGAACAATGCTATCTCCAGGTTTGTTAGAGCCCAGGAATTCATCTCTACTAAATCAACTTTTACTGAGCGCTTGCTACTAGATACGCATAAACGACTTTGTCCTAAAATCAAACAGCCCGGCTTTCGTCTAAAAAATATTCGTCTAGGCGACCCAAAGAAAAATGAGTTTGCATTTTATGCTCCACCACCCATGGAGTGTGCCAACTTACTACAGAATTTGCTTGGTTTCATAAATAACAATGATCAAAACCCTCTAACCAAAGCATTAGTGTTTTACCTGCAGTTTATAGTTTTACCTGCAGTTTATAATGATCCACCCATTTAGTGATGGTAATGGCAGATTTGCAAGATTACTTTTTATGACTATTTTACGACCCAAGTACGGGTTACTTTACGCTTATTTGTTAACTGTTTATTTGAAAAACATTAGCAGAAGGGAGTACTACACAGCATGTAAATCTTACCGTAATGCAAATACCAGCCCGCTACGAAATTTTTATTTGAAGGCTATTGACTGGACAGAAACTGCACACGCGTTTATGCATAAGTTGCTGCGCCAATATCAACAGCAAGTCCCAACTATTGCTCAAGCTGACGACATTGCTGAGTGTATTCTTCTAAAATCTCGAACAGAAACAAGCCAAAACAGTAATCTTTGGCAGGAGTATGGAGGCAATAGCAAAGCTATTATTTATGTTAACCACTCTTTGCTAAGCATTCTCAATCAATGCGACTACTATCTTAAATCAGAGTTAAGAAAAGCCAACCATGGTTTTCCTGAACAAGTAAGCACGGACTCATGAAACATGCTAAAAAACGAAATCAAGAGATCAGAGTAAAATACCAGCTCAAAACTGAGCCAAGGCTATTTGGTCTGGATTAGCCCAGAGGCCTTTGAACATGCCTCATTTTGAGGCCCAGATGTGTCCACGATACTCGGGGCACTCCAGTTCTCCATAAACTCTCTGAATGTTAACCTCACATACAACTTCAACTTGAATCATCATTTGAAGGGGATTTTAAGTTATGGTGAACTCAAGTTAGAAGATTCTAGAAATGCAGTTGCTCAATACCAATTAACCTATCTTTATGAACCTGGGCCGTTCACCAAGTTTATACTAGGGGCATCAGGTACATCTAATGGAGAAACTGGTTTTTCTTCTTTAGAATCTGAGCGTCTATTTGTTTTTGCAAAACTTTTATACGCATTTTAGAGAGCCATCTCCGTTAGTCGAAAAAAGATGAGTCTCGTAACCAGTCATGCCTGGGCAGATAAGGGGGCTCGCCGATCAGAGTGCTGAATATGCGAAGAGGAGCAGTTTTTGACTAAACATCCCAGCCATACACGCTGTGAGGATCAGCTATAAGACTAGAAAGAGTAATTCAGAGGCGCTTGGAGCATTGGTGAAATTATATCTGGAGATTTGGGACCCTCCTTACAATGGTCTCAGGGCTGAAAAAGTGCGATAATTACGGAATTCCTTAATTCCTGACAACCACTACCAACACGGGTAAATATTTTATGGATTTTCTTAAGCAACTAGGTATCAATGACTACAATTCTGGGGCGTATTTTGGTAATGGCGAATGGTCAGAGACCAAAGATGCTGGGGTTATCGATTCAATCAACCCATCCACTGGAGAGGTAATCGCCAGAGTCTACAGTGCCTCAGATAGTGATTACGAGCAGATACTGGATACTGCGGTTAAAACAGCCACCGAGTGGCGTAAAATACCGGCCCCCAGACGCGGCGAAGCAATCCGCATCGTGTCTAATGCACTGCGTGAGCATAAAGATGCTCTAGGTAGCCTGGTATCGCTGGAAATGGGCAAAATAAAAGCCGAAGGTGATGGCGAAGTGCAAGAAATGATCGATATCGGTGATTTTGCAGTTGGTCAATCGCGTATGCTTTATGGTCTGACCATGCATTCTGAGCGCCCCGATCACCGTATGTACGAGCAATGGCATCCTTTGAGCGTAGTTGGCGTTATTTCAGCCTTTAATTTCCCGGTTGCTGTGTGGGCTTGGAATGCCTTTCTGGCAGCAATTTGCGGTAATGTGACAGTCTGGAAGCCTTCACCGAAAGGTGCTTTATGTGCTGTTGCGGTGCAGAATATTTGTAACCAAGCGCTTGCAGACCATGATTTTCCACCGATTTTCCTCACCTTTATGGAAACTGGTCACAAACTGGCAGAGAAATTTGTAGACGACAAACGCGTAGCTCTTGTCTCGTTCACCGGCTCCTCAGAAATTGGTCGTCAGGTAGGCCATAAAGTTGCCGCTCGCATGGGTAAAAGCCTATTGGAACTAGGTGGCAATAATGCGCTAATCATAGATCAATCCGCAGATCTCAAGCTTGCCATTCCGGCTGTAGTTTTTGGCGCGGTTGGCACTGCCGGCCAGCGCTGCACCAGCACCCGGCGCCTATTTGTACATTCCAGCATCTTTGATACGGTAGTCAAGAAACTGGTAAATGGCTATGCCCAAGTCGCTGTCGGTGATCCGCTTGACCCAAATACCCTAATGGGCCCACTAACAGATGAAGCTTCAGTGCAGAGATTTATGCAAGCCATAGATTCCGCCAAGGCAGCCGGAGGCGAGCTTCTATACGGCGGCGAGCGCATAGACTCAGCAGGTTTTTTTGTTAAACCAGCAGTTATCAAAGCCGAAAATCACTGGGATATAGTCCAGACAGAAACTTTTGCTCCAATCTTGTATGTAATTCCATTTGAAACTGTAAAAGAAGCAGTAGCAATGCAAAATGCGGTGGTGCAAGGATTGTCCTCAGCAATTTTCACCAAAGACCTGCAAAATGCAGAAATATTCCTCTCCTATAGCGGCTCAGACTGCGGCATTGCCAATGTAAATATTGGCACTTCAGGTGCCGAAATTGGTGGCGCCTTTGGTGGCGAGAAAGAAACTGGTGGTGGTCGTGAATCCGGCTCTGATGCCTGGAAAAACTATATGCGCAGGCAAACTAACACTATCAATTGGTCAACCGAGCTACCTCTAGCACAAGGGATAAAATTCGACTTGTAAAATAAATTATGGGCTTATATAACCTACTAAGAAAGGGCTTGTTTAGCGTTCCTCCAGAAATCGCCCATGATCTGGCGCTTGATTCACTCAAGCTAGGCAACTCTATGGGGATGCGCAACTGGCTCTGCCAAAAGCCAGAAAATGATCCTTGTACGGTGATGGGAATTGAATTCCCAAACCGGATTGGTATAGCCGCTGGATTAGATAAAAATGGCGACTATATAAATGCGCTTGGCGGCCTGGGTCTTGGCTTTCTTGAAATCGGCACAGTTACACCACTAGCACAAGCTGGCAATCCCCAACCACGGATGTTCCGTCTGGAAGAGTCGCAGGCCCTGATTAACCGTCTGGGCTTTAACAATAAAGGTGTAGATCATCTTGTCTCACAGGTTAAAAAACGCCGCTGGCAAGGTGTATTGGGAATTAATATTGGCAAAAACAAAGACACTCCCAATGCCAGCGCTGTAGATGATTATTTACATTGCCTAGAAAAAGTTTACCCCTATGCGGACTATATAACCCTAAATATTTCTTCGCCTAATACTGAAGGCTTAAGAGATCTTCAATCTGTGGATGAGCTACAGAAATTACTGGTGAGCATGAATACCCGCAAACAACAACTGGCACAGGAACATGGCAAGCTAGTACCGCTGGTGCTCAAGATAGCGCCAGACCTGACTACCGATCAAGTTACACCAATGGCAAACTGTATTGCCGAGAATCAAATTGATGCGGTAATCGCCAGCAACACCACCATTAGTCGTAGCTCCGTTAGCGGGCAAAAGCATGCAAATGAGGCTGGCGGCTTATCTGGCGCACCCTTGTTTGATCTAGCTAATCAGTGCCTGAAGAATTTCCGCCAGGCTCTGCCAGAACATATCAGCCTGATAGGGACCGGGGGCATATCTTCAGCCGCAGATGGGCTGGAAAAGCGTCGATTAGGGGCTGATCTGGTACAGGTTTATACCGGCTTTATTTATAATGGCCCGGGGCTTATTTACGATCTCAGTAAAGCTTTTGCCAAATCAGCGGGCACCCCACAGGACTGATGCAAGAACTGGCATCTAAGCAACTCCGTGAACACAATAGCTTGGCTGTAGTTGCCAACTGTCAAAGACTGTTTGCACTTGAGCAAATAAACGATCTACCTGCGCTCACTCAACTCAAACTGGAACAACCGCTAATGCTTGGGGCCGGCACCAATATTCTCTTGCGGGCAGACTACCCCGGTGATGTAATCTTAAACCGATTGCAGGGGCGGCAAATAATAGATGCTACTGATAAACACGCTTTCGTGCGCATACAGGCCGGAGCTGACTGGCATAAAACCGTGCTCTGGGCGCTTGATAAAGAGTTATCGGGAATTGAAAACCTGGCATTAATACCTGGCACAGCCGGAGCCGCTCCGGTACAGAATATCGGCGCTTACGGAGTCAATCTTAGCGATAGCCTGGAACTGGTTGAGGTCTGGGATCGCCAGCGCAAACAGGCCCTGATGCTTAAAGCCGCCAACTGCAAACTTGGTTATCGCGATTCACTTTTCAAGCAGCAGATTGATCGTTACTGGATTCTAAATCTCACCTTAAAGCTATCACGCAAACCAAAATTACGACTCAACTATAGCGGGATAAAACAACAGCTGCTGGCTAACGGAATTGAAAACCCTCGGCCTGAGGATGTAGTTACGGCAGTCTGCCAGTTGCGAAAAAGGAAACTACCCGATCCAGCAAAACACCCAAATGCCGGTTCATTTTTCAAAAACCCAATGGTTACCGATACCCAACTCAAAAGATTACTGAATCAATACCCGGATTTGCCACACTGGCCAGAAACTGAAAATCAAACCAAATTAGCCGCCGCCTGGCTGATTGAGCGATGCGGCTTCAAAGGCAAGCGCGTAGGTGCTGCCGGAATTGCCACAAATCATGCACTGGTGCTGGTAAACTACGGTCAGGCAACAGGCTCCGAGCTATGGCAATTAGCCGCAACAGTTCAAGCCGCGGTACTCCAACGCTTTGAAGTAAAACTGGAACCTGAACCACGCATTCTTCCCTAAATTATTTTTATGATGGATACAACAATGAACAAAGTAATTCCCATGTTTCAACTAGCAACTGTGGCTTTACTGGCCAGTGTATTAGCTGCTTGCACTCACACCCCTACCACCAAGCAAGCTGCAGCCAAGAGCATTACCGACAGCACCATTACAGTCGACAAGCTGATGGCTGATATTAAAATACTTTCAGATGATAGTTTTGGCGGTCGCGCCCCAGGCACAGAAGGCGGCAGAATGACAATGGATTTTATTGAGGGCAAATACCGCGCCGCTGGCCTAAAGCCAATGTTTGGCAATAGCTACAGACAAGAAGTTTCCATGGTATCGATAACCGCCAACCCGAAAACCGTAACCGCCACCCTGCGACAGGGGCAGCATGCCAAAAGCCTGAAATACGGCCCGGAGATCATGCTTGGAACCAGTCAAATTGTAGATAATGTAAGCGTACTAAATTCGCAAATAGTCTTTGCAGGTTACGGCATCGTGGCCCCTGAATATGAGTGGGATGACTACATGGGTCTAGATGTAAAAGGCAAAACCATAATGGTATTAGTCAACGACCCCGGCTTCGCTAGCCAGGACCCATACCTATTTAATGGCAACGCAATGACCTACTACGGTCGCTGGACTTATAAATACGAAGAAGCTGCCCGCCAGGGCGCCACCGGCATGATTATCGTGCATGAAACCGCCCCTGCCTCCTACCCCTGGAAAGTAGTTGAATCATCATGGTCCGGCCCACAATTGGTGCTGGACAGTGAAAATGGCAATATGGACAGGTTGGCGTTTGAGTCCTGGGTTACCAAAGATGTCGCTATTGAAATGATAAAAAGCTCAGGTTACGACTTTGAAACTTTGAAACTCGAAGCCCTCTCAAATGATTTTGAAGCTATACCACTGAACTGGAAGATCTCGATACAACTACAAAACAGTCTGGAAAAATCATCTTCATATAATATCGGTGGAATCATCCCTGGTAGCAGCAAGCCGGATGAATTATTCTTTTACACCGGCCACTGGGACCACTTAGGTACCGATGCAAGCATCACCGATGGCAGTGATAACATCTATAACGGCGCAGTAGATAATGCCAGTGGCATTGCCGCCTTAATTGCCTTGGCCAATAACTTTTCTCAGCTAGAAAAAGCACCTGCTCGCAGCATTGGATTCTTAGCCGTTACTGCTGAGGAGTCAGGTTTGCTAGGCTCAGGATTTTATGCCGCCAACCCAGCATTTGCTCTCAATAAAACCGTTGGTGGAGTCAATATGGATGCCCTGTCAGTCTACGGCCCAACTGATGATGTCGTAGTAGTTGGCTATGGTAGCTCAAGCCTTGAAGATCAACTTAAAATTGCGGCGAAGGCCCAGAATCGCACGGTAGAGCCTGAGCCTACCCCAGAGAAAGGCTTTTTCTATCGCTCCGATCATTTCAACTTCGCCAAAAAGGGAGTGCCGGTTTTATACGCTAAAGGCGGGGTAAAGCACCGTGAAAAAGGCGAGCAGTGGATGCGGGACATCAATGCCTACCATATTGCCAATCGTTATCACGCACCTAGCGATGAAATCAATTCCGACTGGGATTTGCGCGGCATGGTTGAAGACCTGCAGCTATTCTTCGATATAGGCTTACATTTTGCCAATAGCAGTGAAACCCCCTACTGGTACGAAGGCAATGAATTCAAAGCCATTCGGGATGCTAGTCTAGCGCAGTGATAGCCCGATCAGACTGCCTGCAATTACTCCAGCAGCATCAACCCACTGATCCATCTGAGTCCGCCGATATCCGGCGGGCTCTGGAACTGGTTTCTACTCAGGAGCAATTTTGGCAAGCTGATAATCAGCGTAGCCACCTAACTGCGTCGTGCTGGGTTCTGAGTCCTGATTTAGACGCAATTTTGCTATTGCACCACCGCAAACTATCACGCTGGTTACAGCCGGGTGGGCATATAGAAAAGGAAGATCACAGTTGGGTAGCCGCCGCAACCCGCGAAGCCCGCGAGGAAACTGGCATCAGGTCGTTTAAATTATTGCAAGAGTCTATCTTTGACTTTGACATTCACAGCATACCTGCCCGTGGAAATCAGCCCCAACATGAACACTTCGATGCGCGCTTTTTACTCCAGGCGGAAACTTCACAATTAACCCTGTCAGAAGCATCCAATCAGCTCCGCTGGTTTACTTTTGCCGAAGCAGCCGAAATACTTCAAGGCGAGGCAGTTATGCAAAGAATGATTTCAAAAAGCACTAATGCCAGTGAGTTCGCGCCCAACCGCTAGTTGATGAATGGTTTCGGTACCCTCGTAAGTAATTACGCTTTCCAGATTCAGCATATGCCGGATTGGAGTGTACTCAGTAGTAATACCGAAGCCGCCCAGCATATCGCGGGCATCGCGAGCAATATCCAGAGCCATTCGGACATTATTCCATTTTGCCAAATTGACTTGGGTGTGCTGCATTTTTCCAGCATCTTTCAAGCGACCTAACTGTAAAGCCAGAAGTTGAGCGGTAGTAATTCTACGCGCCATATCCGCCAATCTAATCTGAATCGCCTGGTTAGCAGCCAGAGGACGGTCAAATAAAATACGGTCTTCGGTATATTTCAACACACTATCAAGGCAATCTATGGCACAACCAATTGGCCCCCAGGAAATCCCGAAACGCGCCTGGGTGAGGCAAGAAAGCGGGCCTTTCAAACCCTTCACTCCAGGTAAGCGGCTGGAATCTGGCAAGCGTACATTATCGAAATATAATTCTGATGTGGTCGATGCTCGTAGGGACATCTTTGAGTGAATATCCTGAGTCACAAAACCGGCCATATCCTTTTCTACCAAAAACCCCTGAATACCGTCTTCAGTTTGTGCCCAAACGATAGCAATATCTGCCACCGAACCATTAGTGATCCACATTTTTGCGCCATTGAGGAGCCAATCGTCACCATCGCGTTTGGCGTGGGTTTTCATATTGGCAGGGTCGGAACCGCCCTGTGGCTCGGTCAAGCCAAAACAGCCTATTGCCCGCCCTGCTGCCATCTCCGGCAACCAGCGTTGCTTTTGTTCTTCAGAACCAAAAGCGTAAATAGGGTACATACACAAACTACTCTGTACCGAAACAAAGCTCCGCAAACCGGAATCACAGCGTTCCAGCTCCTGGCAGATCAAACCATAAGAGGTGTAGTTCAAGCCTGCACAACCATAGCCCTCCAGAGTTGAGCCCAATAAACCCAACTCCGCAATTTCAGGAATTAATTCAGTCGGAAACCTGGCCTTATCAAAGCATTCAGCAATTAACGGCACCGCCCGCTCATCTACCCAGGCGGCAATACTATCTTGCACCATGAGTTCATCCTCACTTAATTGTGAGCGAATATCATAAAGATCCAGAGGGTTGAGCTTAGCCATAAGAATTACCACTTAGTGTTAGTCTCGGTATTTTATCAACTTTTAAGACCGGCGATACAAGGATTAAGCCTAAACCATTAGATTATTCACGCAATAAACTCCAAACTTTCCTAGATGGGGCCAATTCTCAAGTTATGAGAACAGAATTTGTTATAGTTGCTTTATGCAAGATATTGTCACCGTCATCCCTGACCCTAAGCCTGAGCCACTGGTTGTAGCGATTGCCTCGCGCGCCTTGTTTGACCTTGATGAAGCACATCAGGTTTTTGAGGCCGAAGGCCTAGAGGCTTATGCGCGTTACCAACGAGAGCGAGAAGATAAATTACTGGAGCCGGGAGTTGCCCTGCCGCTGGTAAAAAAACTACTAAAACTAAACCATGGTCGGGCTGACAACCCTCTGGTTGAAGTAATTTTACTATCCCGCAATAGCGCTGACTCTGGCCTGAGAATCTTTAATACTATCGAGGCTATGGGGCTGGATATTAGCCGGGCTGCGTTTACCAACGGTGAGCCACCGCAGCAATATATGAGCTCGTTTGCGGCGCAGTTATTTCTTTCAGCAAATGGCGAGGATGTCAGAAAAACTCTGGAGATGGGTTATGCCGCAGCCACAATTTTGCCATCAACTGCTAATAGTAGTTACCCCGATCAATTACGCATTGCCTTTGATGGTGATGCTGTGTTGTTTTCCGACGAAGCAGAAAGGATTTATAAAGAGTCAGGGCTAAAAGCCTTCTCCGCATCTGAAAAAGCTGCAGCTAACACCCCACTACGAGCAGGACCTTTCCGCAAAGTACTGGAATCTTTGCACCGGATACAATCTGCCTGGCCAATGGAAAACAACCCGATTCGTACCGCCCTGGTTACCGCGCGCTCGGCTCCTGCACATAAAAGGGTAATTCTGACCTTGCGCGAATGGGGTATCCGAGTTGATGAAGCACTATTTCTTGGGGGGCTTTCAAAGGGGGAATTTCTGCAGGCATTTGGCGCGGATATTTTCTTCGACGATCAGCAATTGCACTGTGAATCAGCGCAAGCGCATGTAGCCACCGGGCATGTGCCGCATGGGGTTGCCAATCAATAAGAGCACGGTTTTTTGGTGCAAGGGGACTTGAATTATTCGAATCCATCTCCGAATACCTGATCCTGGCTAATTGTGAATCTAACGGCATCAGCCCCAATATAGCTACCGGAGCTTAGGCCGGTATCGGAGATTTCCACATAGCCAGCAGCCCCAACATTAAAGCTGAAAGTCCCTAGAGACTCCCATACTGCACATATCCCGCTAGTCTCATCCTGGTTAATAAAAACCGTGGTCGCGCCAGCACTATGGACTATACGGTGAGGGACCGCAGTATTCCTGGGGGTGAAACAAGAGTTCCAAGCAAAAACTTCATATTGGCCCGCGATCTGAATATTTGGGGTAAAGGTATAGGTGTTAATAGCACCAGCAACTAAGGCATACCTCGAATTAACTCCATAGTTATTACTCGCTCCTGTTGCCATCAGCCAACCGGCATTTTCGATGGCTTCAGTGTCCTCATTATCAATAATAATATCTGCAGAAATCGGAGTGTTGTCGATATTGATTAATACATCAGTGGCCTGCCCTTGATTCCCGGCTGCATCGCGCGCAACGGCCGACAATGTATATTGCCCATCAGCAAAGCTCGTGGTATCAAGGTTTATAGAATATGGGATTGAAGTATCTTAATTTCCGTAAGTAGCCCCATCGAGCAAGAACTGAACTCCTGCAACACCAATGTTATCCGTAGCCGAGGCACTGACCGGAATTACGCCGCTAACATTGGCACCGCTTGAGGGTGCTGTGATCGCCACATTTGGTGCAGCCAAATCCTCTGGGTTGGTGCTATCAGTCTCATCAGTAATCTCATCAAAGATGCCAACAAAGTCCGGCGTAGCACTGCCGTCCGCGTATATGGTAATCCCAAGCTGAACACTGTCGGTGCCTACATCCCCCAGATCAGGCTCATTATTATTAGAAAAAACCCGTTGCGTCCAAGTAG
>JAJRYF010000048.1 GCA_024275935.1 Gammaproteobacteria bacterium
GTTTCTCAAAAAAATAAGTACTGCAGGTAACAAAATCACAGCCCTGACTGATGATTTCAACCAGCGCTTATTAGCCAGCCAAGGCTCGACCCAGCAAGGCGTTGATACCCCGCAAGCCTCAAATGATGTGCACTTTATTAATCGCCTCACTTATGGCTCCAACCCCGAGCTCCGTGAACAGCTAGAAACTATCGGTTGGCAGGAGATGTTGGAACAGCAGCTTAATTACGAGTCGCTGGATACCGCAGGACTAGAAGCGACACTAACGGCGAATTTCCCTACCCTGACAATGACTCCAAGAGATATTATCGATGAAATAAGAGCAGGCAATAATGACATTATTACACAAGGACCAACCGAGCTTATAGTCGCTACAATCCTGCGACAGTTATTTAGCCCGGCGCAACTGTATGAACGGATGGTAGAGTTCTGGTCTGATCACTTTAATATGAATATCCGGGATGAGCCCCTATATGCCTTTAAATCCAGCGATGATCGCGACAATATTCGGCCCCATGCAATGGGGAAATTCAAAGACTTGTTACGCGCCAATGCCAGCAGCACCTCAATGCTGCTTTATCTGGATAACTATTCTAATACCAAAGATGGCCCCAATGAGAATTACGCCCGTGAGCTGATGGAGCTACACACTCTGGGAGTAGACGGTGGCTATACCGAAGAAGACATTGCAGTGGTTGCGCGGGCCTTTACTGGCTGGACAATTAACCCTGAAAGTTTTGAGTTTCTTTTCTATTTCCCATACCACGACCGGCGCCCAAAAGAAGTTATGGGAGTTCGAATCAGGAGAGCATACATTGGTGGTATAACCGATGGTGAGCAGGTGCTGGATATTCTTGCAACCCACCCATCAACTGCCCGCTTTATAAGCACCAAGCTTGCTCGGCGTTTTGTAAGCGACACTCCCCCAGCAGAATTAATTGATGAACTAACCCAGGTATTCCTGGATACTGAGGGCGACACCAAAGAGTTACTCCGAACTATTTTCAACAGCGATGCCTTCTGGAGCTCACATGAAGAGAAGATGAAACGCCCTCAGGATTTCCTTAACTCAATAATAAGGCGCTTCGGCTTCAACGCCGGTGAAGACTTATTCCGCTTTATTTTCGTCAGGCTTGACCAGTTAAACCAAATACCCTTCTTCTGGCACGCACCTGATGGCTACCCGGATACCGCCGATTACTGGACCAATACTGCATCCATGATCAGCCGCTGGGGGGCTGGTAATACTATCAGCCGATACCTGCCAGTCGCATTAATAGAGTCCATGTTGGCGGGGGCAAATACTCCTAACGAGATTATTAAAGCTATGACACCGGCAGTAATTGACCGTAAGTTAGGCAAGCAAGAGCGGCGTGAATTAAGAAAGACAATATTTGCCGGCCAGTGGCCCAACAGGCCTGTAGACGGTGACCCGGTTGGCTATGCTCAAATTGTAGCTACGGTACTGCTTGGTTCCCGTTACTTCCAGATGCGTTGAGGACAAAATCATGAAACGAAGAACATTTATCCAAACAACTGCCCTCGCCAGCACGCTACCCTTAATAAAACCTAAATTTAGCTGGGCGAGTAGTAATCAGACTGGCGATGAAAATATATTAATCGTTGTGTTTTTAGGCGGCGGTGCTGATGGTCTTAATATTGTTGCCCCGATGGGCGATGGTAACTACTTCGACCTGAGGCCAACACTAGCACTAAAAGAGCCAAATAGCGGTGAAGGTTCCAGCCTTGACCTAGATGGTTTTTATGCCATGCACCCAACTATGGGTAAATTGCAGCAACGCTTCCTGAATGGTGATTTAGCGGTAGTACAGGCTACCGGCCTGACCAGTGACTCACATTCACACTTTACCTCCCAAAACTTAATGCAGCGCGGGGTAGTCCTAGAACAAACTGGCTCACAAGGGTGGTTAAACCGCCATCTAGATCTACTGGGGGTTGAGAATTCTGTTTTTCAGGCAGTTGGGATTGGCGGCAGCCTACCCAGGTCACTAGTTGGCCCCTACCCTGCCATTAGCATGAGCTCGATAGATAACTTTGGACTTAGCGCCAATGATATTGTCGGCCCGGTTCTGGAAAATTCGTTTGCAACACTTTATAACCAAGATACTTTATTGGATATAGAATCGCAAAAGGCGTTAAATTCGATGGCAGAATTGCGTATTGCCGACCCCGGACAATACACACCACAAAATGATGCTGAGTATCCACAAACTGTTTTTGGACAAAACTTCATGGAACTTGGACAGTTAATTCGAGCAGACCTCGGCTTAACTACGGCATCTATGGTACTTCACGGCTGGGATCACCACGATAACATTGAGGCCGTATTACCTGATCGGCTAACCGAGCTCAGTGATACTCTAGATGCATTAGCCACCGATATGGGGGTGGCTATGGATCGCATCACAGTGGTAACTATGTCAGAATTTGGGCGCCGCGCCTACGAGAATGGTTCTGCAGGGTTCGACCACGGGCATGGCGGCTTTATGCTGGCAATGGGTGCCGGTGTATTAGGCGGGCAGGTATATGGTGAATGGCCAGGACTAGCCCCTCAAGACCTTGTATACACTGGCGACCTTGATATCACCACCGATTACCGCACAGTGCTGGCCGAACTACTTAGCAAGCGCTTTGGACAAACAGATTTCGGGGCGGTATTTCCAGATTGGACACCTGAGGGCGAACTCGGTTTATTTGTATAAGAGCCAGAAGCCGGGGTTTACTCCGGCCCGCTTTTCTCTTTAAATGACCGAATTTGTCGTCGCTGACGCTTGTCTGGCCGCCGCTCTGGTCCAGTACGATTAGCGTGATACTGTAAGCGCCTAAGGGCTTCCAGGTCTTCGCGCTTTTTCTTGTCTGCCGCAGTCTCAAGATATAGTTCCTGCGCTACACTAGCCGGACCACGGCGTGGACTAATTGCAGCAACTATAAGTTTATACTCATCCTGCCCTCGCATTAGCCGCAAGTGATCGCCTGAACGCAGTAGCTTTGAGGGTTTCACCCTGACCCCATTTACATGAACTTTACCGCCATCTACCGCCTGGCGAGCTAATGCTCGGGTTTTAAACCACCTCGCAGCCCACAACCATTTATCAATTCGCAAACTATCCATCAGCCTATGGTATCTTAATCAGTGGCTTTAGTGGGTTGTATGCGCAATTGGGTTTATTTATCCACCGCATTACCGCCAACATAGCATTCATAGCGCTGTCTATGAATGCATATAAAAGCTCAAGTTGGCGAGTTCGGTCATGAACTTGTCGTAACCAGTCAAGCCATATTATTCATTGAACTTTATTCTACCACCATGAAATCAAACATGGATATGCAATGAATAAACAGCTAAACCTAATGAGAGCGGAGGTAGTTTTCTGGCGGGAAACAATCAGTCAGGCAACCGCAACAGCCAGCGCCGAAGAGTTGGAAAGAATGCATCAGGCATTGATCCTGGCTCAAAATAAACTTCTCGCAACTGAGATAACCAGACCATCAATAACTACCGACTGCGGCATTTCGGTGGCATATCACTAAACTCCCATCGATTATGGACAATCGATATTCCCCAACCCCCTAGGCAAACTAAGTCGTGGCATGGATGCCGCGCATTTTTTATTCTCTGAGAACTATAAAATCTTGTTCTGTCTGTTATTCTTCTACTTTAGAATAAAGCTTCACAGAAGCCCGGACAGTAATGTGCTAAAAATAACGGTTGGTTTTTTAATCCTTATATGTTGCAACCTCCCCACCACGGCGGAAGCGGATACTAAACCGCAATTGGAAGCTCATCTTACCCCTTTTGGGGCTACTCGCGCTGGCAATGGCAGCACAATACCGGAGTGGACCGGGGAATCGCTCTCGGTAACCGATGATGAGCCTATTTTTACAATAGATGCAAGCAACTACCAACAGTACAAAAACCATCTAAGTGCCGGTCAACTCGCGCTTTTTCAGCGATATCCTGATAGCTTCAGCATGCCGATATTCCCAAGCAGGCGAACATTCAGTGCCCCCGATGAGGTCTATAAAAATACTGCTATAAATGCATTGAAAACCAGCTTAAACAAATCTTCAACCGGGTTTGAAAACGCCCGTGGGGGAATCCCATTTCCGTTACCAAAATCAGCTTTAGAAGTATATTTCAATCATATCGGGCGCTGGCGGGGCACACAATTACAAAATACTACCAGCGATGCGGTAATCCAGCGTAACGGCAAGTTTTCGTTAGTTACTCGAAAAACAATTATCCGCTTTGACTCGTATATCAGCGACATCCAAAGTGATAATTTTGTTTCGCTGGTATCCAGAATCACCGCGCCAGCGTTAAAATCCGGCAATGGAATATTAGTTTTGGAGCCTCTTGACCAGTTTAATAATTCCCGCCTCGCCTGGTTTTGGGACAAAGGCAGGCGGCGTACCATAAGAGCGCCAAATATTGCCTATGATCAACCGGTTCAGAGTGCTCAGTCGCTACGCACCGCAGACGATGCTGACCTTATAAACGGCTCACCTGACAGGTTTAATTGGGAGTTGCTAGAAAAGCGTGAACTTTATATTCCCTATAATAATGAGCGCCTGAGTAGCAAGCAACTACGCTATAAGGAACTCCTTAAAAAACACCACATAAACCCTCAATACACCCGCTATGAGCTACACCGGGTTTGGGTTATCCAGGCTACTTTGAAAAATGAATGGCGGCATGTGTACTCGAGGCGGGACTTTTATCTGGATGAAGACAGTTGGCAGGTAGTTATTGCCGATCAATATGACAAAAATGGTGAGTTATGGCGAGTGAGTATGTCATATTCAAAATTCTACGCCGACCTGCCAGGAATTTTCCCGGTAATTAATGTTTTCCACGATTTGCATAAACAGCTCTACAGCGTTATGGGGCTGCAAAATGAGCGTAAAACCAGCAACCAGTTCAATCAGGAAGTCGCCCGTAACAGTTTGTTCACCCCCGCCGGGTTAAAGCGTTTCGTGCAATAACCCATATGCGGGGGACTGAATTAAACCAACAGTTTGTTCATTCGCTGTACAAACCCAGCTGGATCCTCAAGCTGCCCGCCTTCGGCAAGCACCGCTTGTTCGAATAGCAGGTTAGAGAAGTCTACAAACCGATCTTCATCCTGCTCAGCTTCCATTTTACTGAACAGCGCATGCTCAGGGTTAACTTCCAATACCGGCTTGCTAGATGGAATCTCTTGCCCAGCTTGCTCCAGCAGGCGCTGCATATGCATCGCCATTTCATTTTCATCAAGAATGAGGCAGGCAGCAGACTCGGTCAGGCGCTTGCTTGATTTAACTGCGCTTACCTTATCGCCTAATACTTCTGCTATGCGCTTGAAAATACCTTCAGCGGCAGCCGTATCTTCGCTCTCATCAGCACTGTCTTTTCCAGCCAGCTCGCCTTTGGCCACAGATTTCAACTGGGTATCTTCAAACTGTCGGAAATACCCCATCATCCATTCATCTATACGATCAGACATCAGTAACACTTCAATCTCATCGCGCTTGAATACTTCAAGATGCGGACTATGCCGAGCTGAGCCTTGGTTATCGGCAGTGATAAACCAGATGGCATCCTGGTCTTCAACTTTTCTTTCCAAATATTCAGATAACGAGACCACCTGCTTGTCGTCTGAATTTCTAGACGAGGCAAAGCGTAATAGTTTGGCAATTCGCTGCTGATTTGGCATATCTTCAACCATACCTTCTTTAAGCACCTGGCCAAAATTATCCCAGAAAGTTTGATATTTCTCTGGTTCATTGTTGGCCATTTTTTCTAGGGTATCTAGCACCCGCTTAACTAAGCCAGCACGAATCTTGCGCGCCATCGAACTATCTTGCAAAATTTCACGAGAAACATTCAGAGGCAAATCGTCTGAATCAATCACTCCACAAACAAATCTCAAATAATGTGGCAACAACTGCTCTGCGGCATCCATGATGAATACTCGTTTGATATACAACTTCAGTCCACTACGCTCTTCCCGACTGACCATCATATCCATCGGTGCGTTGGTAGGAATATACAGCAGGGAGGTATAACTCTGATTACCTTCTACCCGATTATGCATCCAGCTTAGCGGCTCGTCGGTAGCATGAGATATGTGGGAATAAAATGCCTTGTATTCATCAACGGAAATTTCAGTCTTGGGCAAAGTCCATAACGCACTGGCTTTGTTGATATCGTTCCACTCAACTTTAGTTTCTGAATCCTCAGCTTCAGGGTCAACTTTAACTTCCGTAGACATACGGATTGGGAAACCAATATGGTCTGAGTAGCGAGTAATGATTGAACGCAACTGCCAGTCAGAAAGGAACTCGTCCTCACCTTCTTTTAGATGCAATACTATCTCAGTACCGTGCTTAGCCAGTTTGACAGTCTCCAGAGTGTACTCTCCACTACCATCAGACTCCCAACGAATGCCTTTGCCCGGCTTGTCCCCAGCCTTTCTGCTGCTTAGGGTAACTTTATCGGCAACTATAAAGCTGGAATAAAAGCCAACTCCGAACTGCCCTATCAAATTAGCGTCCTGCTTCTCATCGCCACTTAAAGAATCCAGAAACTGGCGGGTACCGGAACGCGCAATTGTGCCGATATTGCTAATGACTTCATCTCGATTCATACCAATACCATTATCGCGGATGGTTACGGTACGCTGCTCTTTATCGTATTCAACTTCAACCCGCAGGTCACCGTCACCGGCATAGAGGCTATCATCGGAAATAGCTGCAAATCGGAGTTTATCTAAAGCATCTGAGGCATTAGATACCAGTTCACGCAGGAAAATCTCTTTGTTTGAATATAAAGAATTAATCATTAATTGCAGTACCTGCTTTACTTCGGCCTGGAATTGATGCTTTTCGGGTTTAACGCTGGTTTTAGTAGTCATGATAATTTACTGTGCTCATTAATTTCAGATGCATTCTATGTGGGTATGCCGGGTGAGTTTTTCAATAGGGCAGGGCTTCACTTATCGCTGGTAAATATACAGGCACAAAAAAAGCCCGCCAGTAGCGAGCTTTTTTAGTTTTATATATATTTACACCGCTGTCCCGTTAACTGTTCAAGCATGAATTCTGGGTGCTCGCCTGAGACCTCCACCCGCATGAATGCGGGTGAAGAGCCCCCATGGATGGGTTTACGGCGTGTCTCAGGCGAGCACCCGGGATTCATGTCCTCGGTGACAAAAACTGGTGTGCGCCAAACGATAGTAAGGGTTATCATCAGCTAGGCACAAAGCTAACGGGACAGCAGTGATTTATTTACTTAGCGGCGGTTAGGCAGTTTCTCGGTAATTCTAGCTGACTTCCCTTCACGACCACGCAAATAATACAATTTAGCGCGTCTTACCTTACCCCGGCGTTTAATCGTCACTGAATCAATCAGCTTGCTGTAAGTCTGGAATACTCGTTCTACCCCGGTACCGTGAGAAATCTTGCGCACGGTAAAGGCCGAGTTAACTCCCCGATTACGCTTGGCGATAACAACACCTTCAAACGCTTGCAGCCGTTCGCGGTCGCCTTCTTTTACTTTTACACTAACGACAACGGTATCGCCCGGCGCGAAGTCCGGTAGTTTACGATCCATTTGCTCAGCATTGATTTGGTCGATTAAGTTGCTCATATCATTCTCTCATCCGTCAGTCTTGCTGGCGGTCTGTTGCAGTTAAATTATCTATAAAATCAGTCAATAATGCCTGATCTTCTTTATTCAATTCCACTTTCTCAAGCAGCTCCGGGCGTTTTAGCCAGGTTTTTCCCAACGCCTGCTGTCGACGCCATTTTTCTATCGCTGCGTGATCCCCACTCAACAATACATCAGGTACTCTGCGGCCATCAACTTCCTCTGGCCGGGTATAGTGTGGGTGGTCCAGCAAACCATCACTGAATGAGTCCTGCTCTGCCGAGCGAGAATCTCCCAACACCTCAGCCTGTAATCGGCTGACCGCATCTACGATGACTGCTGCGGCTAATTCACCGCCACTAATAACATAGTCACCAATAGACCATTGTTCATCTACCAGCGTATCAATCAGGCGCTCATCTATTCCTTCATAACGACCGCAAATTAGTATCAATCTCTGCCGAGACGCCAATTCTTCTATGGCTTTTTGGTCCAGGGTTTTGCCCTGTGGACTCAGCAAGCCAATCTGTGCCGGAATCTCTGAATCCGCTTGCACTGCTGCTAAAGCTTGTTGCAGCGGTGCTACCAGCATCACCATTCCTGGACCACCACCATAAGGTCGGTCATCCACTGTGCGATGCCTATCTTGGGTGTAGTCCCGCGGGTTCCAGGTTTTCAGCTGAATTTTATTCTGCCGAATTGCCCTACCCGTAACCCCCAAATCAACCAGTTGCCTGAACTGCTCGGGGAACAATGTCACTACATCTATACGCATCTTCTAAAAGTCGCGATCCCAGTCAACGGTGATAACACCGGCTTCCAGATCAATTTGTTTGATGTATTGCTCAAGTACAAATGGGATCAAGCGTTCGCGATCACCCTTAACTACCAATACATCATTTGCGCCCGTAGGCATAATCTTGCTA
>JAJRYF010000049.1 GCA_024275935.1 Gammaproteobacteria bacterium
CCATGAGTACAGAGAGTTTGAGGTGATCCTGGGGTCTAGTTTTGGGTAGATAAACTCGACCAGCCAGGTAATCAGGATTACCAGAATGGCAGATAGTGAAACGACGGCATTTAATACCGGCTGATCTGCACTTACAATTGCATCGTAACTTAACTTGCCTATCCCTGGGATACCAAAAAAGCTTTCAAGCACCAATGAGCCGGAAATCAAGATTGCAGGTAAAGAGAAAAGTAGGCGTGTAACAACTGGAATCAGTGTATTTGGTAACGCCTCAGTAAATAAGATGGCAGTCGGGGTGGCGCCATTTGCTCTGGCAGTACGAATGTAATCTTGTTCAATTTCATCGATTAAAAGAGCCCGATAAAATCGTAGGTTGAAAAATACAGTCGCAAATATAAGCGCCAGGCTAGGTACGCTGGCATAGGTAAACCAGGATGAAATATCATTTACTCGCCAGCCTCTGCTGGGGAACAGGTTTAGCCCCTGGGGGGTTGAGAGCCAGAGGGTTAGCGCGAAAACCACGATTATAAAACTAATGCTCACGCCAATCATTGAGAGTGTTGTAAGTAATCGGTCCGGCCATAGGTGTCGGTACCAGGCGGTGACCATCGCCAATACCATAGCTATCAGGTTACCCAGCAAAAATCCCGGCAACAATAGCATCAAAGAGATTGGAAGTGTCTCCAGGAGCAGGGTGGTTACTAGTTTGCCGCTGCTTTCCGAGTGCCCCAGATCCAGGCTTGCTAGTTGTTTAAGGTATAGTCCGTAACGGGTAAGTATTGGTTGGTTATAGCCTAGCTGGGTGCGAATTTCTTCTAGTTGGATTTGACTCGGGTTTTTTCCGGCGATGGCATAGCTGCGATCCGGGCCAAAGTACACCATTAGCAGAAAGCTAATGAAGCTGACTCCTAATAACAGACTAAAGCTGTAAAGTGTTTTGCGCACAAAAAAGATAAGCAAGCCCAGAGTATTTACAATACTTTATTATACTACCCCAATCTCGGTATTGGGCTAGTAGTTGGGAGTTAGGGGGCTTTGTCTACTGATGCAAACCGCAGGAAATAACCGCCGGTAAAGGCTCTATCAGGGACAACTCGGGCGCGTTTATTCCAAATGAAAGCCCGGGTTCGGGCAAGCCCGGAAATGCTGACACAGGCATCGGTAACTATCTGGTTAAGGCGGCTAATCATTTCTTGCCTTTGAGGCGATGGCAGTAGGTGACGAGCTTGTTGGAATAACTGATCATACTCATGGTCATTAAAATTAGCCCGATTGGCTCCGGGGGTTCGGTTTGGACCATAAAATAACTGTAAGGTATCACTTGCATCTGGATAGTCCATCTCCCAGCCACTGGGAATTATATGAATACTGTTTTCGCTCACAGCTCGCATAAAGTCTCCAAAGGTGGCAAAGCTCCGAGCATGTATTTTTTCAGCCGGATAACCAATATCCACTAAAAACCCTCGAAATTGCTCGAACATTTGGCGCTCAGTAACGGAGCTGGTAAAACCATAAGTAAGTATTGGTAAGTTTTCAGCACTCCAACCATGCTGTTGCAGTAGCTTTTGCGCACCACTAACATCTCTAAGAATAGACTCGGGTGCGAAGTCCGGGTCAAATTCAGCAACAACCGGAGGAACCACTCCGGCGAATACAATTCCGGTATTGGTTGAGAAAACCGCATTCCGAGCATCCCAATCATAAGCTTTACGCAGCGCACAGCGGAGTGCTTTATTGGCCTGGTTTTTAACTGGGTCGGGGTGGTAGCCAATTTCAGGCAGGTCAAGATTAAAATCAAGGTGTACAAAGCCGGCTTCCCGGGATGCCAGCAGATTATACTTTTCGGCTAACTCAGGTGTTAGTTTGACCCCTTTAGTGGCGCTTAGAATGCTGGGAAATAGCGTAGGAGGAGCAGTAATGCTATCTACCGCATCACTTTGCAAAGCATTCCAGCGGGCTGATTCATCGGCGATAAAATATATCTCAACCTGGTCAGCAAGTGGTATCTGTTGGCCTTCCAGGCTATGTAGTTCAGGGTGGTCTTCGAGGTTGCCGCCTTCTGAGTTAATGGAGAAGGATTCCTTCCGAAAGTTTTGATTGCGGACCAATATAGCCTCAGAGCTATTGAACGATTTTAACTTGAACGGCCCACTACCAACTGGACGGCTGGCAAATTCCTTGCCCCACTTCTGCACGGCCTCCTTTGGCACGATAGCAGCAAAACCTTGGGCCAAGGTATGGATAAAAAACGGGTTGCTTTGTTTTAAAGTGATTTTAATAGTGTAGCGATCGCTGGCAGTGAGCCCTGCTACGGCTTGGGAGTAATCCGAGCCTTGCTGCTTCCACTCATTAAGACCACTGATTTGATCAGCCCACAGCCATGCGCCATTGGCCAATGTTTGCGGGTCAAACTGCCTGATTATGGAGTAGACAAAGTCTTCTGCCACCACTTCGCGCCCCTTACCATCAGGAAACGCAGGGTCGTCATTAAAATAGGTGCCGGGCTTTATATTGATAGAGTAAGTTAATCCATCGGCACTGATTTTCGGCATTGACTCAGCCAAGTTAGGCATTATTTCATACGGTCTTGCCAGATATTTATAGCGGTATAAAGTGTCGTATAGGTTTAATACCAGGAATTTACTTGTAACTGTGGCGGCCTGAGCGGGGTCAAGGCCGGTACTGGCATTATCTAACGCATGCCTAAAGACTACCTCCGGGGTAGCTTCAGTTCCTGTGTCGCTATTACACCCCCAAAGTAATACCAGGCTTAATATGGCTAAGCACCTGGATTTTTGGAGCATGTGCGCTCTCCCGTTACTTGCTAATAAGGTTACTAGGTCAATGAACTTACCGCAAGCGCTTATTCTTCTAGCAGTGCTTCGTAGTCTGGTGGTGGTGGGTCGCCGTTATAAATATTAAACTCCCGGTTTTGCAACCAGACATCACGAACCAGAATATATGGGTCATTGCTATCTTTAATTAAGCTTTCTTGTTCCATCAAGCGAATACGCACATGAGCTTTTTCCAGTACCCAGGGAGTCCAGATGCTTTTTTGTCCGGCTAGATAACTTACTGGCTCTACATAGGTATTGCCAAGGCGTCCGCCAGCATCACGAATAGTGGATGGCCCGAATATAGGCAGCATTAGGTAGCGGCTTTCGTTCCACCCCCAAACGGCAAGGGTCTGGCCGAAGTCTTCATCATGCAATGGAATTTCAGCGCTGCTGGCAACATCTAATGCGCCAAAAATTCCAATTGTGCTATTTATCACAAAGCGCTTGGTGCCAGTCCAGGCATCCTTTAGTCTTCCCTGTAGCAGCAGATTGATGATGGTTCCCGGATAGGCAAGGTTATCAAGCATATTACCCACAACTTCTTGTATGGGGTCAGGCATAAGCTTGTCATAACCAGAGGAAATCGGGCGGTAGAGGACTTTATCAAAGCCGGCATTAAACTTAAATATGGACCGGTTCATTGGCTCCCATGGGTCAATTTCAGGTGCCGATAGTGGCTGTTTGGAAGCGCAGGCGCTGAGTAACAGCACCGTTAGAACCACAATGGCTTGGTTAATAAATGGGTTATTTTTCAAAGTTATCTCCATTGGGGTCTATGCCTGCGCAACGCACCATATTGAGTACTTCAGTAGCGCCGCATAGGGATGCCAGCTTTAGCAGTTTATCGGGGACATTGCTGTAACAAAAGTAATGTTGGCGCTGCACCGCCCAGCTCTGCCACTCCAGTAAAAGCGCCAGGCCAGCACTATCGACCCTGTTGACTTCAGTCAGATCAATCAATTTTGGTAATTGTGGGTGTTTTGCCAGTGACAGGCTATCTCGGTACAGTTTAGTAACTGAACTCAAGGTTAAATCACCGTGCAAGCGCAACCTGTCAGGAGTTAATTCATACCTGGATTTTGATACTTGTGCATTCATTCGTTTTTTAGGTGTATATTGCCACTGCGCAGTTTTTCAATCACTGTGTCCAGGCCATCGGACTTCACCATTGGCCCAATTTGATTGCGATAGGTCAGTATGTATGAAATACCTTCGGCAGTCATATCAAAGACCTTCCAGCCTTGCTCGGTTTTACGAAAAGAATAGTCAACTGGTGCCCATTTACCTTCACCGAGGTCCACGCGGGTTCTCACTCTGGTTAATTTATCGGTATTTTTTCCCCGCATTGGCAAAACCTCGGGTTTACTCAGTCCTGATAACTCGAGCATACCTTTAGCATAGCGGTTAACCAGCAGTTCACGCATTGCGGTAGCAAATTCAAGAATTTTATCCTCACTAACCCCGCGCCCCTGGCGCCCAAGAATCAACCGAGCGGCATATATTTCATCAAATATTGGCATTAGTGTTTGATTAACAAGTCCCTCAAGTTTTTCAGGGTTTGCTTCATACACTGCCCGGTTGGTTTTGATATCAGCGAAGATATGATCGGTAGTATTGGTAATGATGTCAAACGGTTCTGCCGCAAAAAGTGGTGCAGCAAGGACCAGAAATAAGCCAAGTATCAGGGTATTTCTCATTCATCATCTCCGGGAGTGTTGGTGGAAAAAAGGTATTTGGCAATTAGTTGTTCGATACTGATCGCCGATTGAGTGATGGTTATTTCATCGCCTGCCTCGAGCACATCTGGAGAACCGCCTGGTTCGAGACCAATATATTTATCCCCGAGCACTCCTGTGGTTAAAATTGCAGCGCTCGTATCGGCAGGTATCTGGTTAAATGTTACATCTATGTCCAATGCGACCATTGCCTCAAAGCTTTCAGGGTCTAGCTGGATGTCCTTGACTGTGCCGATAGTGACCCCGGCAATGGTGACTGGAGCCCGCGGTTTTAATTCGCCAACATTGGTGAACCTTATGTCTACCCGGTAATGTTCTTTGCCAAGTTTACTGCCCATATCAGTAGCGGTAGATGCGAGAAACATCAGAGCTACAACGCCTAACAGCAGAAACAGTCCTGCCATGATTTCTATATTATGTTGTGGTCTCATTTTTTTAGGTCCAACTCATTAATGCGGTAATTATAAAGTCAAATATCAATACCAATACTGCTGTAACCACAACCGTCTGAGTTGTGGCACGGCCAATGCCATCACCGGTTGGGGTGGTAAAATAACCGGAAAAGACGGCGATGAAAGTAGCAACAATACCAAAAACCAGGCTTTTCCAGAAGCTCATCATAAAGTCGCGCTGGAATTCAACACTAGAAAGCATATTGCTCCAGAAAATTCCACTATCCACACCCATTATATACACGGCATAGGCAACCCCGCCGGCAATAGCGGTTAGATTAAATAATGCTGTTAGTAGTGGTACACAAATAACCCCGGCGAAGAATCTTGGTACTACCACCCTTTGCACGGGATCAATAGCCATCAGCTCCATTGCCGATAACTGCTCAGTGGCTTTCATCAGGCCAATCTCGGCGGCGATCGAAGTACCCGCTCTGCCGGAAAACAATAGTGCGGTAAGTACTGGCCCCAGCTCTCTGAACAAAGACAACGCCAGCACCGTGCCAACTGAATCTGTGGCTCCAAATTTACTAAGTTCTAAATAGCTTTGCAGAGTTAACACCATGCCGACGAAGAATCCACAAACCATAATAATTACCAGCGACCTGGTGCCGATAAAATAAACCTGGCTTAAAATTGCTTTTAATTGCTTTAGTGATGGCCTGAACGAAGTTAAAACTTGAATAAAAAACAGAATCCCCCGACCCACAATTTGGACCGGTTTTCTCAGAGTGATTAGTTTTGTTTTCTTAGCCGGCATAATGTTAGCCTAAGAGGTCCTGGGTTAATTCATCTGCCGGGTAGTGAAATGGTACCGGGCCGTCTATTTCGCCGTTTAGAAATTGAGTAATTTGTGGGTCGGTATTCTGCCTTAATTCGTCCGGGGTGCCATGCCCTACAATTTTCTTATTGGCAATAATATAAGCGTAGTCAGCTAACTGCATCATGTCCTCCACACTGTGGGTGATTACCACGCTGGTCATTTCCATAGCCTCGTTAGTATCCCGAATCAAGCGGATAATAGTGGAAGCACCAATCGGGTCCAGGCCGGCAAGAGGCTCATCATAAAGCATTAACGCAGGGTCCAATACCGCTGCTCTAGCCAGGGCCACCCGGCGTGCCATGCCACCAGAAAGCTCCGAAGGCATCAATTCAACCGCTCCTCGCAAGCCAACTGATTGTAGTTTAAGCAGCACCAGTCTGCGAACCAGCACCTCGGGCAGGTTGCTATGCTCACGGACAGGCACGGCGACATTTTCAAACACATCGAGGTCAGTAAACAGCGCGCCGTTTTGCAGTAGCACGCCTATATTTCGCCGCAACTTATAGAGGTTCTTATGATTCATGCTGGAAACACATTTGCCAGCTACTTCCACATTGCCAGAGTCTGGACGAAGCTGCCCGGTTATTAATTTCAAAATAGTGGTTTTACCAACCCCCGAAGGCCCCATAATGGCAACCACGGAACCTTGCTTGACAGTCAAGCTGACATTTTCAAGAATTACCTTGTCTCCTCGGTTAAAGGAGAGGTTGTTCAGTTGGATTAGGTTTTTTTTCATTTCTTATTTCAGTTTAAGTGCCGCTAATTTATTCTGGGTGAACCAAGTTGAGAACTGGAATTCTACCAGAGCAAGGTGGTAAGTGCTGATAATAGAACTCAAACATAGACTAGTTGCTGTCCGGTAGCATTATTTCCAGCAATGGAACGGCCAGCTCTGCCAACCAGTCGCCGCCTTTTGGATTCTCGACTAAACCTACAATAATATAATATTTGCCAGCTACTTCAAGCAGGGCACTATCAGCATGAAAGTTGCTCCAGCTCCCGGATTTTCGGTAGATTTTGGCATCCGGGTAGTCTTTCTTGATACCTTTTACAAGTTTGTGGTTGATGCCAGGATTTCCCAGTACTTGGAGCATTTTCTTGCTAAGCTCAGGGTTTAGCAGCTTGCCGGTGACCAGTAAATAGTAAACCCTTGCCGCCTGTATTGGACTGGCTGCGTGTGAGAGATTTTTCAGAGGGTCGCGGTTGTAGGCGCCGGTTTTAGCATACGCTTTGCCAACCCATAGGCCACCACCCTGGCTGCTATCATAGAAGCGATAATCAGGTTCCTGGAGAATGCTCACCAGAGTATCTCTACCTACCAAGTCCAAAACTCTGGTGGCGGCCGGGTTACTTGAGAACCGAATCATCAAGTTCAGATCCTTCCATAGAGCATCATCAAGGGTTAACTGGTCGCGTTGAATTTGGATAAATGCGCCTACCAGGATAGCAAGCTTGGGCAGGCTGGCTGCATACATCATATGAGCGCCATTGATCTCCGCCATTCGGGGAGCCGCTGGTGCGCTAAGGTCTATTATTATCATCGCCAACTTTTCTTTCTGACTATGTTTCCAGAGACCTTTTTCCTGGAGTAAATTTTCCAGCTTAATTTGCAGCTCGGGATCGTGTGAGCTTTTGAACTCAAAAAACCTTTCTTTGGCAAAAACTTGGCTGCTAAACAGCATCAATAACAAGATTTGCAGTATAATTTTTTGCCAATTGAGGTGGTGCATATGTAATGATTTCATCGCTAGGGTGAATTAATATGTGTATTTTACTCTGAAACTGATTAAATTAATGTGAATGGCTCCATTTGACCTTAATCATGGCGCTTGCCCCAAATATAAGTAAAATGCGACAATGAAAACTGTAGTTAAAAATCAAACATTACACACCCTTGCACGGCTTATTGATGAGAGCAGGGAGCAAATATTGTTAGCCAATCAGCTGGACTTATTAGCTAACTCGGATGCTGAGCCAGCATTATTAGATCGCCTGTTGGTGGATGATAAAAAGATTGATGGCATGGTAGCTGCCGTTAAAAAAGTTATTGTTCTGGATGATCCAGAAGGAAAATCTCTCTATTATCACCAGCGCGATGACGGCGTGGTAGTAGAAAATCGTAGTGTGCCATTTGGAACTATCCTGATTATTTACGAATCTCGGCCAGATGTTACTATTGAAGCTGCGGTTACTGCTTTCAAAGCGGGTAATCGGATTTTGCTTAAAGGCGGTAAAGAAGCAGTAAATACCAACCAGCATCTAGTGGACCTCTGGCATTGGGCTTTGGCAGATAGCGGCGTGGATTTCGATTATATTGAACTCCTGACCCTAAATAGGGAGCAGACCCAGACTTTAATCCGTGACAATAGCCGTTCAGTTGATTTAATTATCCCGCGGGGTAACGATCGGCTGATTGAGTTTGTGCAGAAAAACACTACAGTTCCGGCGTTAATTAGTGGGCGGGGCAATAACTTCCTGTTTGTGGATGTAGATTGTGACTTTGATATGGCAATGGCCATAGTCCAGGATGGTAAGGTGCGCTTGAGTGTCTGCAATGCACTGGACAAGGTTCTTATCCATCGTGAGCTCCCGAATTTGGAACAACAGCTAGATAAGATGGTGAGTGCCTTGTTGGACCAGGGGATTACAGTCTTTGCTGATGCTGACATTCAGGCTTTTCACAATAAGGTTGTGCCACTACCTAGTGATGAAATGTGGGCAGAAGAATTTCTGGCAGCAAAAATACTGATTGGACTGGTGGACGATGAAGCTCAGGCTATAAATATGATTAACAGCTATTCTGGTGGTCACTCAGCAGTCATCGTGACTAACACTGAGGCTGCGGCTACAAACTTCCAGCAAGTGGTTGATTGCGCGGCTGTGTACCACAACGCATCTATAAGATTTACCGATGGCGGACAATTTGGCCTGGGGGCTGAGATCGCAATATCTACACAGAAGATGCATTTTAGAGGCCCAGTGGGTCTGGCTGAACTGGTAACCAATAAATGGTTTGTGAGCGGTCAGGGTCAGGTTCGTGGTTGAGGAAAAAAAGTTACTGGTTTTAAAGCTTGGGTCTTCCACCCTTACGGCGGAAACAAATCGAATATCTCGCGGTAAAATTGAAGACATCGCCCGGCAGTTAACCCAGTTGCAAGATACCTATAATATTGTTTTGGTATCATCTGGTGCGATTGCTGTTGCCAGTCACTTTATCGAAGTTAATAATTGGCAGGCACTTGAATCCAGGCAGTCGATGGCGGCCATCGGGCAGCCATTGTTAATGCAAATTTATCAGGAGATTTTTCGGGATTTTGGGATTCGTAGCGCCCAGTGCCTATTAACTTACAGAGACTTCTCTAATCCCGTGGCAGAACACAATACCCGCAAGACACTGACAGATTTATTAGCCAATGGCTATATCCCCATAGTAAATGAAAACGATACCGTGGCCACCGAGGAGTTGGAATTTGGCGATAACGATAAATTATCTGCCTTCGTAGCTGGCTTACTAGGTGCAGATATTTTGGTTCTGGCTTCAGATATTGATGGCCTGTTTTCGTCCAACCCACATACAGATTCTAAAGCTGAATTTATTAGTGAGGTTACGGATCTGGTTACCGCTAATGGTTTAGTTGATGAGCGCCAATCCGAACTAGGTACTGGCGGTATGACCTCCAAGCTTCAGGCTGCGGAAATTTGTCAGCAGCACGCGGTTGAAATGTGGATAGTAAATGGTGGGCGGGAAGGTTTCCTCACCAATGTTATTAATGGCAAGGTGCGATTCACCAGATTCATTCTTTAAACACCCGGGAGCTTACCTATTTTTTAGGGATATTTTTCAGAATCTCCAGCAGATACTTCCAGTACTTTTGGGTAGAAGAAATGCTGACTCGTTCATCCGGGGAGTGTGCGCCGCGAATATTGGGGCCAAATGAAATCATATCCATTTGCGGGTAGTTAGTGCCTAAAATACCGCACTCCAACCCCGCATGGCAGGCCATAACATTAGGTTTTTGGTCAAAAATGTCTGCGTATATACCTTCCATTACTTTCAAAATGGCAGAGTCAGGGTTGGGTTTCCAGCCTGGGTATGAACCACTTAATTCAACTTCAAAGCCACCGAGTTCAAGCCCACTTTTGAGCTGGTAGGCCAGATCCATTTTGCCGGAATCCACAGAGCTTCTGGTAAGACAACTGATTTTAATCTCGCCATCTTTAACCACTATGCGGGCAAGGCTGTTGGATGTTTCCACTAGGTCGTCTATATCCGGGCTCATTCTAAACACACCGTTATGGATGGCGTAAGTAGATTTAATCAGGTTTTTTTGCTCGTTATCTGTGAGTACGCTGGCGGGAAGTTCAGCGTCATCAAGCAGCAACTCCAGGCCGCCCTCAGTGCTTCTATACTCGTCGTCTATTTGCTTGGTTATTTGTGCAAAAGCTACCTGCACCTGAGTCGCATCGGTGCAAGTGACAATGGCGTTACTTTCGCGGGGAATGGCGTTGCGCAAACTACCACCATCAATTTGGGCGATTGATATATGTGGGCTTAGGGCGAACAAAATCCGATTCATCATTTTATTGGCGTTGCCAAAACCACGGTGAATATCCATACCGCTATGGCCGCCGCGCAAACCTTTGACGGTGATGCGGAAAGCTTTGGCATTTTCGGCTACTGGTGCAGCCTGGTAAGACTTCCTCGCGGAGCTACTTCGCCTGACCCTGGCCAAACGGCCCTAGCTGTTTGAAATAGTCACAATCTGTCCGGGTTTCAACCTTTCACCGCCGCGCGTTATTATCAAATCGCCCTGGTCAATGTTACCAATTACCTCAACCAGGCCACCTAGGCCGATGCCAGTTTCAACCGATACTTTCTCGACCGTGTTGTCGTCATTGACTCGCATCACAAAAATATTCGAGCCACGTAACACCAAGCCATCACGTGGTATAGCAACCAGTTCCCTAGGCTCACTGTTGGGTAGCGCGATGCGTACTGGGCTGCCGATAATCCATGCCGGGTCTTCGGCGGCGATCCGGATTTCAAGCATCCGTGATCTTTCATCACCCACCGGAATGACATAGTTGATCACGCTCAAAGACTCGCGTTTATTGTGCTTGACCGATACCTGCATGCCTTCACGGATCCAACTGGCGATAGACAAGGGTGCCTGTGCCCGGATTTCACGATGCTCGGTATCGACCAGGCGCGCCACCTGGGAGCCGCGGGCGACAAACTCACCGATTTGCACCAGGCGCTCTGCGACCACACCCGGGAATGGAGCTAGCACTTCGGTCTGGGCAATGCGACGCTTTATCTGCGCGCTTGCCACTTCTGCGCGTTTGATATCCTGACGGGTGATATCTAGTTGTGACTGTGCCTCATCCAATTGTGTGGCAGCAGCGTTGTTACTGGCGGTGAGCTTTTGGAAGCGCTGTAAACTGCTGTCCCGGAACTTGAACTGAGCTTTCAGGCTTGCCAGCTGTGCTTCACTGTCGCTAAGATTCAGATGCAGGTTCTGCGCATCAATACGTGCAATCGCTTCGCCCTTCTTTATCCGCGCGCCAACATTTGCGACCCAGGTAACCCGGCCATCGGTCTCGGCTGCGATTCGTGCATCATTCTGACTGATGACAGTTCCGGACACCCACAAGGTTGCAGAAAAGGTATCGCGTTGCGCGCTCTCGACCATTACCGGCGCGGCTGGTGCTTTTTGCGCCAGGGATAAAACAGGGGTCATGGCAGTGATTAAACAGCTTATCAATGCGATTCGTGAGGTGTGATTCATACTAATAGTCCTTGATTAGGTAATTGATTCCAGCGCGGCTTTAGCGCTTATGTTCGGCGCAATATTTTCTACCTGCCGGGCCTTGCCAAGGCGTAGCATGCAGGGCAAAAGTAATAATGTAAAAACCAGGCTGCAGGCCATACCACCGACGATTGATGCAGCCAGCCCGCGATAGATAACACTACCTTCACCGGGTAACAGTAATAACGGCAGCATACCGAAAATACTGGTCAGTGTAGACATGAAAATCGGTCGCAAACGTACCCGCAGCGCGCTTTCCACTGCCTCGTGACGGTTCATTCCCTTGCGCTCGGCTCGGCGGGTCTGGTCAACCAGCAGTATCGCATTGTTAACCACCAGGCCCAGCAGAATGATGAAACCGATCATGGTGAGCAGGTCCATCGGTTGAAATGTCACCAGGTTCAGAGCCTGGATGGCAATCACGCCGCCCACACCGGCTAGCGGTATGGTCATGATTACCAGCGCGCTATCTTTTAACGAACGGAATAAACCAGCCATCAACATGAACAATATAAACAGGGCCAAAATAAAGTTGCGGCTCATGGTACCGATGGCTGCACTGAGACTATCAGCACTACCGCCATACTGAATGGAACCATCAGCAGGCAACACGGCGCGTAAACCCGGCTCAACCTCTGCCTTGATCTGAGTAATCGCGGTTTCCAGCGAAACATTATCCGGCGGATTCAGGCTGACAGTCACGGTACGTCTGCCGTTGACCCTGCGTACCATGCTAGGCCCGGTTACACGTTCGATACTCACTAGCTCACTTAGCGGCACGACCTCCCCGCTGGGGGTCACAACCGGGGTGGCCATCAATTGTTCGGGAGTTTCCCAGCCACCGGCTTGCATGATGATATCCATGCGGCTTTCGCCACTAAAGTATTCTCCCAACCACAGGCCATTGCCCAGGGTTCGAATCAGTGACGCTACGCTACGCCGATTCATACCAACCTCATTGATACGGGAATCGTCCGGTGTGATGCGCAGCTCGGGTGATGCCATTTCAATACTGGGCATAGTCCGCACATTGGCGCCTGGGAACACTTCCATCAACTTCTTCTGCGCCTCTGCGGCTGCGGCATACAAGCCTGGCTGGTCAGATGACTGCAGGTGCACGGCGATATCACGACCGCCACCGAAGCCACCAAACAGGTTGCCCTGACTAGCAAAGCCGCGAAAATCAGGAATATCTACCAGCACTTCAGTGCGGACTACCTTCAGTAATTCATCGACCCGGCTTTGATCCAAAGCCCGGGTGCCAATCGTGCCACCACCTGGCCCACTCATAATGTAGTAATTTTTTAAAGCGGGTTGTTTTTCTCCATCCATATAGGGTTGCAATCGCGAGACCAGTTTGCTGATGATTTCTTTTTCATTGGTCTCAACATTGTTACCGGGAGGGAATTGTATAAAGGCATCGACAGCATCACGCTTTACCGGTGGTAAGTAGTCCAATTGTGGAAATAGCAGCCAGCTTATCAATAATGGTGTAGCCACCAAGCTGGTTATTAGAACCATCCTGCGTTTCCTGGTTGCGCTCACCTTCATCAATGAACGCGCCAGTCGCGCCCAGCTCTGGGTACTGTCTACGGTCAATTTCTTTGGCTTTAGCCAACTACCGGCCACGGTTGGCAAAATGGTTAAAGCCACAAAAAGCGAAATCACTACTGCAATGGATATCGTCAAGGCAAGATCAGCGAACAACTGACCTTCCACATCCTTCAAAAACAGAACCGGCAGGAATATGGCCGCCGTGGTCGCAGTAGATGCCATCAAAGCACCTTTGACCTGGGAGGTACCAGCTAACGCTGCCACCGATGGTTTCTCGCCACGTTCACGCAAGCGAACGATGTTTTCTGAAACCACAATTGCAGCATCCAGCACCATCCCGACGGCAAATGCAAGACCGGCCAGCGAGATCACATTCAAGCTGCGCCCGGTCAAACCCAGCACAATAAAAGTTGAAAGCAGTGAAATCGGGATCGCCGAGGCGATGAGAATGGTGGCGCGGGCATCGCGCAGGAAAAACCATAAAATACCGATCGCAAGTAATACGCCCAGCAACAGGTTATTGGTCACCATGCTGATCGCTCGATTAATAAAAACTGAGGCATCAAACGACTGCTGTATATCCAGACCGGCTGCAGCCAGTGGGCCCTCGCGCAGCTCTGCAACAGCTTCCTTGAGCAGTTTCAGTGTGCTCAGAACATTGGCGCCATTGGCACGGTCGACCTTCAGAGATATGGCCGGATTACCATTTTGGATTGCTATTCGGGTTTTCTTTCCGCGATTTATCTGAATATCTGCAATATCACCTAGCCTTATGGGGCGACCCTCGCGCCACTCGAGGATCAGGTCTTTGAATTGTAATGGGTCGTAACGGCCCTCAAACCGAAGCGTGTACTGCCGGCGCCCTACATCTACAAAACCGCCAGAGACATCAGAGGAGCGGCTGGCTCGCTGCGAAATCGAGCCCAGCGCAATACCGTATTCCGCTGCCTTGTATGGATCAATAGTGATTTGTAACTCATTGGCTGCACCCGCGTTAACTTCGACACCGGCAACGCCGTCAATGGATTCCAGCTTAGGTTTGACTGTATCCATGATGAACTGCGCGTAGCCTTCTATGGGGCCTTCTGTGCCGGGTAAAAGCTGTACAAAAAACCAGCTCAGGGCCTCGTTGGAGCCACCACCATGACCGCCGATAGTGACCACTGGTGGATTAGAGTCAGCGGGCATCGGTGGTAAGCGGTTTAGCCTGCCAATGACTTCCATTAAAGTCGCCTGCATATCGGTGCCGAGGGTAAACTGCATATTGACCATGGCACCGCCATTAAAGGCGTTGGACGACATGACTGCCATACCCGGCATACCCTGTAACACACCTTCCATCGGCTCCAGAATTTCGGACTCAACCTCTTTTGGTGAAGCTGCCCGCCAATTCGCATTGACATTGATTTGCGGCCGGTCAATGTCGGGAAATAACTGCACCGGCAAGTCATTGAGGCTAAACAAACCAAACAAGGTGACAAGGGCAACCACGACGGCCACCGCTGCAGGACTACTAATCGCTTTTTCGGTAATATTCATATTGATACTGTTTGGCTCCGTGATCTATGCTCTTATTCAGATTAGACATTGGGTATATCCTGAATACTGTCAATCCATTTTTGTGTAGCACAGGTCAGAGCCCTTGAATTGCATTTAGTTGCGACTACAGTTATAAATTGCGATAGTCTGTTATCTGGCATCGGTGAGGCGAAGTTAACGGGGCAGCACTGACATGCTGGCCATACAATTTGAGATTGCAATATCAATTGGTCGGGGTGACAAAGTATAGATATTCGATATTGGCTGGTGATGTTGGGAGTTATTGTGCCAAAATGAAAGTATCTTCAGGTGAGGCGGCGCCGGAGGGGTAGAGGCAGAGCGTTTCTTGGGGGTCAGTGACCCAATGTTTCCAGTTTGTGTTTATAACTACGGGATAATTTAACCACCTCTCCACAGCTCAAGGTGAGGAAGTATTCGCCGTTAATATGGGACTGCATCCGCTGAACCTTGTGAATATTGACAATGGTTGAGCGATGAATGCGTTGCAGGATATTCGCGTTTAGTTCAGCTTCTAGGGCTTTCATAGTAGTGCGCATAATATGGGTTTTACCACTTTCATGCACACACATATAATCTCCTGCAGCATCAATCCAGTCAATATTGCCCTGAGTCACCCAGGTAGTGATACCCGCATCTCGGATAGCCAGCTTGGGAACCTGTTGATTGCCGCAAAGGAGGATTTGGTTTTTGTGCTGCTGCAGTTGTTGATACGAATTGACATTTTCACCACTCAAGTTACTGATGAAGCGAAGCAATGATTTTTGCTGCTGCTGCGCGCGGTTCTGGTTGATACGCTCACGGGCTTTAAAAAGCGCCTGATACAGACGGCTATCATCAACAGGCTTAAGCAGATAGTCAATAGCATTGGCGGCAAATGCCTTAATCGCATATTGGTCGAAGGCGGTAACAAAAATTATCATCGGTAGCTTTAGTGGGTTAAGGCTGCGAATAACCTCAAAGCCACTCATTCCGGGCATCTGAATATCAAGAAATACTAACTCTGGAGATAGCTCGGTGATCATCATTACCGCCTGTCGACCATTTTCGGCCTGGCCGATAATTTTTATCTCGGGTTGCTTGGCCAGCCGTAATTCCAGACCGCGTCTGGCGAGGACTTCATCATCGACAATTAAAGTCCGAATTACTCGTGTGGGCTGCTTTGACAAACTTAAACTCCTGATGCTTGGGTACTGGGGCTATTGGTATTCCAGTGGTATCCTAATACTGACGGCAAGGCCGCGAGGCTCAATGTTTTGGCTGCTAAGCTGGCCGTTTTCACCGTACAAAACCTGTAGTCTTTCGATGGTATTGCTTAATCCTATACCACCTTTAGATGTCTTCGCAGTTTGAAGGTCATTTATATCCTGTCCCTCGCTGAGGCCGGGGCCATCATCGATAACTTGCAGCAGCAAAACCTTACCGCTATCAGCATGTATATTTTCTATTCTGGCTTTCAAAGTAATGCTACCACCAGTTTCACTTTCGGCGATGGCAAATTTGACCGCATTTTCTATCAATGGTTGCAAAATCAGGCTGGGGACCAGTGCTTTCCATGCCTGCGGATCAATTTCGGTGTGCAAGCGTAGACGCTCTGCAAAGCGGACCTTCTCGATGGAAAGATAGCGGTTGAGATTATTCAGTTCGGTCTGCAAGCTGACTTTTTGGGTTGGGTTACGGTCTAGAGAGTGGCGTAAGAAGTCGCTTAGTTCAGTGATCATCCGGTTGGCGGTAGTGGTATCACCATCAAGTACTAGGGTAGAAATAGCATTTAGTGTATTGAAAAGAAAGTGCGGGTTAAGTTGGTAGCGTAGCATCTTCAACTGTGCCTGATGGGCGGCATTGGTAGCCCGCAGAGCTTTTTCATGCTGTTGCTGGGCGGTTCGCCAAGATTTAATCGTAAAATAAAGGCTGCTCCAGGCGAGCATTAAATATAAGCTTAGCGGTAACGCCTTAATGTAGCCATACCAGTTATGCGGCTGACATTTGCAATCTGGGTAAACCCATAAATATACCATGGTTTTATAAACATCAAAAATCCCAGCTGCGATGATAGAAACGGTGACTACGGCGAATACAATCGACACAGGCGGGAGTTTCCACAAGTAGCGGTAGATCGGGCGTAACAGCAGGGTTAACAGGAAACCGAATAAACCATACAGCAGGGAGGGTAGAAAATAGTCTGATTTCATCTCCCATGCCAGGCCTTGAACATAGTTGAGGGCGATAAAACCGCCCCAGCCAATGGTCTGTAACAACCAGAAAAGTTTATTAGGGTTTTGGAAAGTTTGTTGTGCCATGCTTTAATAGTACCCCAGAGTTGGTGGTTTTGGCAGGTCAACTATCCCAATACAAGAGCTGTTTGTCGAATTGACTAGGCTTGCCCGTAAATTTCACAATTATTGATTTGGTGAGCTATATATTATAAAACACCGGATAAGGACCCTTGGTTCTACTTGCGGACAGTTACCCACCTCAACTCGATTAAGGTGGGTAACGCGTTATCTGGAACTATCTTGACCCCAGAGTTAGTTTAGCCGTGTGACTGTTGCCATCTCGGCTATAAGTCATTTCAACTTGGTCCCCAGGTGCATATTGTTTCAGCAAGTCTGAATAACTACGCAGGTCACTAACTGGCTTAGCATCAATGGCGGTAATTACATCGCCTTTGATAAGGCCAGCTTGTGCCGCGGGGGAGTCATCACTAACTGCGCCAATTGCCATGCCTTTACCACTGAAGGCAAAGTCGGGCATAATTCCGGTGCTAGCTCGGCGACCACCAGCAGGCTTCTTGGTAGTGGCAGGACTACTGGCAGCTGCTGGTTTTTTCGACCC
>JAJRYF010000050.1 GCA_024275935.1 Gammaproteobacteria bacterium
ACTCCTGATTGGTGGTGCTACCACTTCTAAAATGCACACCGCCGTAAAAATAGCCCCGCGCTATGATTTTCCGGTGGTTTATGCCGCCGATGCTTCGCGTGCGGTTGGTATGGCCAGCAGGTTATCATCTGACAAGCAAAAAACCAACTTCATTGCAGATAACCATCAGAAACAGGCAGATTTTAGACAACGCTATCAAAACACTACTGCCCGGCGCCAGCTTCTGAGTCTTGGTAAGGCTCGGGATAATGCCTTTGAAACTGACTGGCAGCAATATCAACCGCCACAACCTGTTAGCACTAACATTGAAACAATAAAGAACCAGCCGCTACTAGAGTTACTGGAATATATAGACTGGACCCCATTTTTTATTACTTGGGGGCTAAAGGGAAAATACCCGACAATTTTCAATGACCCCGCAATTGGCGAGCAAGCACGCGAGTTACATAAAGATGCCCTGACTCTAATCCATGAGTTAGATGATAGCGGCAAACTTGCTGCTGCCGCCTGCTGGGGCTTCTTCCCCGCCTATAGGCAAGCTGATGACATCCAGATACTCGATCAACAACGCCAACCCCTGGCAACACTTTACCAACTCCGCCAACAAGCACCACAGCCAGATTCCAGAGCAAACTACTGTTTAAGCGATTTTATTGCCCCCGCAGGCGGCCCAGAGGACTGGATTGGCGTATTCGCACTAACTGCCAGCCTAGGCTTAGATGAGCTCACTACAGCGGCAAAAGCCAATCACGATGATTATCAGGCAATTTTAGTCAAAGCAGTAGCTGACCGCCTGGCCGAGGCCTTTACCGAAATGTTGCATGAGAAAGTGCGTAAGAAAATTTGGGGCTATGCAGAAAGTGAAAACTTGGACAACAGTCAGCGCATAAAAGAACAGTACCGCGGTATCCGCCCCGCCCCCGGCTACCCAGCCTGCCCTGACCACACCCAAAAAGATGTAATCTGGGAGTTGTTAGATGTAGAGACTAGAATCGGCATAAAGCTAACTGAATCAAAGGCCATGTGGCCGTCAGCATCGGTAAGTGGTTGGTACTACTCCCACCCGCAGTCAAAATACTTTAATGTCGGCAAAATAACTGCAGAGCAACTTCAGGACCTTGCCGATAGACGCGGCATGGACAAAGAAGTGCTGAGCAAATGGCTTGCTAGTAATTTAGCCGGGTAATGGGCAGCCGAAACTTCAGCTGACCATTATGCGCTTGCGGCAGCTTACATTTCTGCCGTAGTTGCAGCCGGTAGTTGCTCCTTAAATTTTCGCACCAATCTTTTGGCATTTATAGGTTTCGAGATATAAGTAGATTCAGAGATCAACATAAGCCGACTACGAACTTGGTGTAAAATTCGCTTCTCAAGCTCTGGTTTATGCGTAACTACTTCAGCCATAATTGCAGCCGCAGCCTGAAAACGCTCTGACATTAATTCTTGTATTATTTCCCCGGAGATGTGAGTTGCCAGGCGGACTTTCTCACTCTGCCAGAAGTTATAAGCGAGCATATCTGTAGCCCCACCGGTAACTTCTCCCCCTATATACCCAAGCCCACTCAATGAAGACATTTCTTTTTTCTGGTCCACGCTTGCCGCACTATTGTATGCTCTGGCAAAGTCATCTACCGGGTAAGTCGGAATTGTTTGCAATGGGTTATCGCGCTTGAAGTTGCCAGTGAACAACCATTTAAGAGGGCTACCTGACTGCCCTGTAGCTACCGGCAAACCCAGCAATCTAACCAAAGTTGGCATAATATCCAGCACGGTTGCATAATATTTATTCGGCAATGACGATTGTGACCGAATATCCGGGCCAGAGGCAATTAGGATACCCACAGACCTATGGTTTACAGTAAGCACTGACCTTCGTCTATTTTTTAACACCAACTCTTTACTTGCTGAATGAAAGCCGTGATCAGAAACAATTATATAGTTAGCTTGATCTCCAAACTTATCCATCAACTTGCCAATTGCCTCATCTACATAACGATAAGTTTCAGGAATAACATCGCCTAATTGCTCTTTTAATTCCGGATCTGCTGGGGTGGCAAAGCCGCTATCATCATACTCTCTCCAAAATGAATGGCTAGCCAGATCAGTTGACCGAAAGTAAGTCACAACCAAATCATAGGCATCTGTCTGCAGTGCCATTGCCGTACGCAATGTGATCTCATCATTTACCATCAAACGATCACCACGACGAATAATTAGCTTGGCGGCTTTATGGTGCGAATGATTAGGATCATCCGCCTGTTCCGGACGATACCCCCATGAATAATAGCGTCTTAAAAATTCTTCCTGGGCATCATCATCGGTAACCTCACTAACAATTGAGTAAACCTCATCTACCAGCGACTCCGGGAACACACTATGCGGGAATTTCTGCATTGCCCGGTCAGTAACAATAGTCCCAACAATATCTTCTGCCGGCCAACTTACAAAATAACCTAATGCAGCCGAGCGCAGACCAGCCCCAGAGGCGATATTCCAGATGGCTGGACTCATCCTTAAAGTTGAGTCCACAGGTTTTTTGGACTTGGAGTTGTCAAATGGAAATGTATGATCAAGAATGCCGTGGAAACGCGGATATTCACCAGTAACAAAAGTGGTCCAGGTCGGTGGTGAAACCAGAGCCCCGGGGTTAATTAAGCCAGTGTGTATGCCGGTATCCATTAGCTTCTTAATATTTGGTAACTCGCCGCGCTCCAGCATCGGGTCAATAACCGACCACTCAGCACCGTCTAAGCCAATGAAAACCAAGGGTTTATCTAACTCTCTTTGGGGCAGATCAGCTTGTTTATCGGTACAAGACAAGAGGAAAAATGAAAGCGTCATTGCTATCAAGGTTTTGAAGTTGTTAGCTGGCAGAACATTTATACGCGGCATATTCTATAATCTGGTTTGAAAGAAGGTGAATTATAACCAATTCACTCTCAGCAAACAGCAGTAATAACAGATAAATTCTATTGAAGCTAACTGGCTTATGTAGGAAAATACCCCGATTCGAACTAATTCTAGCAAACTTGGCAATAGTCTTTAATTTTAGACTTCAGAGATACCTATATGAGCACAGACCACTCGCACACCCAAATATCATCAAAACCAACCGCTATACTGTTGTTAATAATGAGTATTATTGGTCTGTCATCTTGCAGCAGCGAGCCCTCTAACCAGCCTGATGTTATCCTTATCACGCTAGACACCACCCGCTGGGATTTCCTGACCAGTTATGGCTACAAGACACCTAATTCACCAAACCTGGATAAGCTTGCAGCCCAGGGATCGCGCTACCTCAATGCAGTAACAGTTACAGCTACCACCTTCCCCGCCCACGCAAGTATGTTATCTGGTCTATATCCCCGTAGCCATGGTGCGCGCAGTAATTTCCACAGGCTTGGAGATGATGTCACTACAGTAGCTCAGCTGCTAACAAAAAGTAATTATCAAACTGGTTCATTCGTAAGCTTCAAGGGAGTACACTACATTGGTAAACTAGACAGAGGCTTTAAGTCGGTTAGTGATCCCAAAAGTGACGGCCTCAAGCAACCGATCCGCAGTGGCGATATAACCCTTGAAATGGCTACAAGCTGGTTACAAACAACATCTGTTGAGAGGCCAGTATTCCTGTGGATGCATTTATTTGAGCCCCATAGCCCCTATGATATTACTCCATGGTTTAAAAGCAACTTCCCTGACTACGATAGAATCTTCCGTACCGGGGTAAGTGTTAGTCAAATCAAGAATGCCAAAGTCAACAACTATAGCGCGCAAGATATAGAAGCCATGCAACAAATTTATGCAGGTGAAGTGCATCTGGCAGATATGTATGTAGGCAAGTTGATAGCAAGCCTAAAGCTCCGTGGCAACCTGGACAATACCTTAGTAATTATCACCTCCGATCACGGACAAGGAATGGGTGAGGATGGTAAGTTCGGGCATGGACCTGTATTGTGGGAGTCTGCTTTACGGGTACCGTTAATTATTGTGGATTTCCGCAACCCGGTACCTGCGGTTATCGACCAAAGAGTCGGGGTAGTCGATATTACCCCTACCATCCTCGAGGGTGTTGGCCTGAAAATCCCAACCGCAGTTGCAGGACGCTCTCTATATCCGCTTACAGAGCCAACTAGTGACGAAGACCGGCTTTATTTCGCAGAAGTAAAACTAATCGAAAACCCGGATTCAAAGACCAGCCGCTGGTATGATCGGGACGACTTGGCTGTCTATTTAGGCGAATATAAAATGCAACAGCGCAAGGGCAAAAAAACATTATTCTCCACCGCCACAGACACCAACAAGTTAACTCCTATAGCTAAAAAGAAGGCTGAATCGCTGTACTATTACCTTAGTGACTCTATAGCTTCATATTTGGAGAATTCAGGCAAGGCCCAATCAGCTGAATTGGATACTGAGTCACTTAAATAACTACAAGGGCTGGGCTACACACAGTAGTAAAAGCCATCACCTCAGCAAACAAATACCACATACCGAGACTCTCGAAAAATGAACAAACAATTTCGCCATGATGCTTCCAGCAAGCAATTTAAATTACTCCAGGCCGGCTTTAAGCTAATACTGATAGCTCTATTGTTTACTTTCACCGCTTGCGGTGGAAAGACAGATAACAGCCCTGCAGAATCAAGACTGATTATTGTCGGTTTCGATGGTATGGACCCTAACCTTGCCCAACAATGGATGGATGAGGGCGTTTTACCCAATTTCAGCAAGCTTGCCAACATGGGTGGTTTTCACCCATTGGCTACTTCAAACCCACCTCAATCACCAGTTGCCTGGTCTAGTTTTGCTACTGGAGACTCTCCGGGCAAACATGGTATTTATGATTTTTTACGCCGTGATGCAGAAACTTATAGCCCGGATTTTTCGATTTCGAAAACCATTCCACCAGAAAATATACTAAACCTTTTCGGTTTAAATTTACCCCTGGATGAAGGCCAGATTATTAACCGCCGTCAGGGTTCGCCTTTTTGGACGGATGTCGAAGCGCAGGGCGCACGCAGCACAGTTATCAGAGTTCCTGTGAGCTATCCACCCGACCCTATTCATCGCATGATGGCGGGTATGGGTGTACCTGATTTACTGGGTACACAAGGTACTTATACCCTGTACACAACCCGCCCAGTAGCTGCCGCTGGGTCTTCCAGCACCCGGGTTGTAAGAATGCGGCCCAACCGTAGTGGCCATATAAGCACCACATTGGAAGGCCCCATCGACCCATTACGCGAAGAGCCTAAGCCACTCTCAACCCCGTTACTACTTGATCCAGCCGGTAAAGGTGCGAAAATTCAGTTAGGCGACAAAAGCTTTGAACTAGCCGTTGGCGAATGGTCTGAATGGGTTAGAGTTGAGTTTGATGTCCTCGGCCCGATTTCAGTTACTGGAATCGTGCGAGTGAATTTAGTTGCCGGATACCCACGCCCGCAACTATATGTATCCCCCATAAATATCGACCCGGAAGCGCCAGTAGTACCAATTAGCTCACCTCCTGAATATGCTGCCGAACTGGCCTCTAGAATTGGGCTTTTTCATACTATCGGTATGCCAGAAGAAACCTGGTCATTAAACGAAAATCACATTAGTGATAAAGCCTGGCTGGAAATGCTTAAAACCAACCTTGATGAACGCGAAGCCATGTTTTTTGATGCTATGGATAAAAACGACTCTGAACTGCTAGTTGGTGTATTCGTACAAACCGACCGGGTCTCGCATATGTTCTACCGAGGTATTGATGAACTACATCCCCTCTACCCTGAAACTGATGAGTTAGCGCGCGGGGCAATTCGCTGGATCTATATCGAAGCTGACCGGATACTCGGTAAAGTTATGGAAAAAATGGCCGATAACGACCAGTTAATCGTACTAAGCGATCATGGTTTTGCGCCTTTCCGCTGGTCAGTGAATGTAAATCGCTGGCTGGTTGATAAAGGTTATCTGGTTTTAAACAGTGGCAAGCAGGAATCTAATATTGCCTTCAGTGATGTTGACTGGAGCAAATCCACAGCTTACGCCTTAGGTTTAAATGGCTTATATATCAACCGCAAGGGTCGCGAAGCTCAGGGCATAGTGGAAGACCCAGAAGCGCGGGTAATTAAGGCGCGTTTAAGCAAAGAGCTGCCACAATGGGTCTTTGGGGATGACCAGCAAAGTGTAATCCGGCAATTATTTGATGGCGATGTGATTTATGCTGGCAATGCCAACGGTGATGCTCCTGATCTGGTTATTGGCTACGAGCCTGGCTTTAGGGCTTCCTGGCAAACAACTTTAGGTGCAGCACCTAAAGAGTCAATCGAAGCTAATGCAAAAAAATGGAGCGGTGACCACTGCATCACTCCTGAGGCTGTACCCGGCGTACTATTCACTAGCTTCAAGCCAGAACAACCAATATCCCAGATTGCGCAAATAGCAGCTTATGCTCGCGAGCATGTGAAGCGAGCAAAATCAGAATAATTGCATGGGCGATGCCAAACTGACAGTTCCGGCTGCGCTATATTGGCAAAGCCGACTACTAAAAAGCACCGCAGGGCTGTGGCAGCGTTTAGCTAACCTGGAAACCTCCGTGGTCGCTGATGAGTTGGCAGCTGTGCAGGTGAAAGCACCAATATATGTAACCTCGTTGGCCCGGGCCGGCACCACTATTGTCACCGAATTGCTGAATCAGCACCCCGACACCACTAGTCACCAGTATAGTGACTTCCCTTGGGTGTGGACCCCCTACTGGCGTAATTATCTACGCCAGCGTTCGCAAATAGCAAAGCCGGAGACCAGCGAAAGAGCCCACAAAGACCGGATCATGATCTCTGCTGATAGCCCTGAAGCTGCTGAAGAAATAATCTGGAGTTATTTCTTCAAAAACAGCCATATACCTGAAGTTTCCAATGTATTGGACCAACACACCAGTAAGCCTGCGTTTGAAAAATTTTATGCCGAACACCAGCGCAAATTACTCCTTGTACGCAAAGCCAGCCGCTACCTCGCCAAGGGAAATTACAATATCTCCAGGCTTGCCTATATTCATAAACTTTACCCCGATGCCAAGTTTATTATCCCAGTCCGCAACCCCGTAAACCATATCGCATCATTAGCCAAACAGCACCAATTTTTCAACCAGGCTGCCAAAGTCGTGCCCAGGGTGGGCGAGCAATTACAACTAGCTGGTCACTGGGAATTTGGCCCTGGCCGTAAAGCGGCAAATTTTGGCGATAATCTAGCTACAGCAGAAATTAACGCAGCCTGGGAGTGCGGCGATGAAATTACCGGCTGGGCAATGCTTTGGAACAATACCTACAAGCACTTACTCAAGCAACTGGCAGCACAACCGGAACTGACCAAAGCCTGCCATCTGTTCCGTTATGAGGACCTATGCCTTAATTCAAAACAAATAACCAACGAAATAATTAGTCATTGCGACCTGGCAAGTGAGCCATTTACCGAGATTGCCGAGCAATTTTGCCGTAAACTCAGCCTCCCCGACTACTACCAGCCTGAATTTAGCCAAGCAGAGCTAGAGACAATCAATACTATTTGTGGCGAGACCGCCAATCGTTTAGGTTATTGAGGCCATAGGCAAGCGGGCGTCCATGGGTTGTACCAATCTTCCGGTGGGTTACGCCGACTATGTCGGCTAACAGTACCATACCGAAAATTATTTGACACCTGCAGGGTGTCTCAAGCACAGCGGGCACTCCGAAATCCTGAATATACATTCGGTGTATTTCCCCTTTGCTGTATAATCTGCTGTTGTTCTTTAGCTCACTACTTAATTTGGAGACATCAATGCGCATCATTCTTGCTGTTTTATTACTACTGCTTGCCAGCACCGCCCACGCCTATATCGGCCCTGGCGCTGGCATCCCGGTACTAGGCTCGCTAATTGGTATTATTATTACCATTGTTATAGCCATTAGCGCTATTCTTTTCTGGCCAATTCGGAAAATGTTAAAACGAGGCAAAAAAGCCAAGACTACTGAAACTACAGCTAGCACTGAAGGTGAAGTTTCAATGGATACGAAACCTGCAGCCTCAGAAGAAAACTAAATATGGGCCTATTTGACCTTACATCCCCAATCTTTAACTTGCTTGATAGTTTGATGTTTTCGCTGCCCGAGATATTTAAGCTAATTATCTGGGGGCTAATTGCTGGCTACGGTAGTATGTGGTTGTTCAGGCGTTTTTCTAACCAGAGCAAAATCCAGAGCATAAAGAGTAAGGTCAAAGCCAACCAGAAAAAAATGGCAGAATTTGAAGGCGAGATGAGCGATTTATTGCCACTGGTTGGGCAAACATTAAAGCTTGCGTTTAAACAACTTGGATCAGCTCTAGGACCGGCATTACTAGTTTCAATCCCGGTAATTTTTATGCTGGCATGGATGTCAAATCACTATGGGCTTGAACAACCGGTGGAAAAGCAAGCTTATCTGGCCGAGGTCCATGTTGTTACCGATGTAAATTTCCAGCCAGATCTATATAGCTGGGAAAATAGCGACAAAGTACGCTGGGGCTCTGACGATCAGGCCTGGGGTATAACTTGGCCAGCTGAAAATAAAGATTTACTCTTAAATAAGGGCAAAGTTAATATTCTGAACATACAAAGCGATTCAATCTCACCATTGGTACATAAAAAACAATGGTGGAACTCGCTAATTGGCAACCCGATGGGATACCTACCGGATGATAGTGAAATTGAGCAGATAATGTTTAACTTCGAAGCCAAGAAAATTCTTGAAATTGGCCCCAGCTGGATGCACGGCTGGATGTTTACTTTCTTTATTGCCTTTCTGGTTTTCTCTCTGGCATTTAAGTTTATTCTGAGAATTGCGTAAAGCTAAGCTCACACAAGGTGCTCTCCAAATTGCCATAGCACAAAAGGCTGCTTCTGGGTTTTTTGCCGTCATAACCTTGTATCAAGTTATGGTTATCTACCCTGGAGTGGGTCACAATTCATGGCGTCGTACTTATGACTTAAGCGCTGGGCATGACATTTATAATTGGTTGTTGATTTACCGAAATGAACAGGCGTTGGCAGCTTCACGAATTGAGTAGTTTTGCTCAACCACCAATTGTGCAGCTTCAAGCTTGAATCCCGGCGTGTAAGTTCGTCTGGTCTTTATCGTCATTTTGTCACCCATGTTCAATAAGATGAGAGCTATGATGATTTCTGGTGTATGAGCTAAATTAAAAAGCGGTGTATCCTGTTGATTGATTTTGAACGATCAACAACCAACAGGAGATACACCACATGAAAGATAATAATATTGTTTCACTGAAAACA
>JAJRYF010000051.1 GCA_024275935.1 Gammaproteobacteria bacterium
GAAGGAAGAACAAAGCGAGCTTGCTACGCTCAAGCAAGAAAATATTCGACTTAAAGAGGATGTCGACATTTTAAAAAAGGCCGCTGTAGATTCAAGTGATAAACGCAACAGTTGTATTAAAATACTGATTTGCAGGAGAACATTTGATGAGCCGTATAAAGCGTACATTTACCCAAGATGAGAAAGATTTAGTTTACGGGTTTGGTTTCGCTGGGGCACTGACGCAGATCGGCTTACCGGAAAACGCCATTCCAATGGCACTACTGTTTTTCAACCTGGGGGTCGAGCTCGGCCAGCTGTTTTTTATCGCCATGGCGGTTGCCATCATTGCGGCCGGTGGCTGGCTTATGCGGCGCTTACAAAAAGCGCCCTGGCCGTGGGCCTGGCTTATCCCGCCCTACGCTATCGGCAGCCTGTCAGTGTTCTGGGTCATTCAACGGCTCGCAAGCTTCTAATAACTACCCGCGTCGTGGCATTAGAGCCAGCTTCCTCAATGCTCTGAGTAAAGTGTTACAGCAAAATTGTAACTTTATTATTGCCGGGGCGTTTATGCTGTTGAAATGAGCCGAAAATTCCACAATATGGTCAAACTGCACCAGAACCAGGTTTTTACCCTGGCTTTGTATATGTTGCGTGACCGAGCCGAGGCCGAGGATGTAACTCAGGAAACCTTTATTAAATTGTGGCAACGACTCCAAAAAACCGATGAAGAAATAAAACGCGCCTGGTTGTTAACAGTCGCGCGCAATGCCTGTATTGATCGCTTTCGCAAGCAACGCCCGATTAGCAATGAGGCTCCCGAGCCGGTCGATTTAGAAGACCCCCACTTTCATCTGGAACAAGATCAATTGGGTGCGTGGTTGAAACAGGCAATTGCCGGGTTAAAAGAACCATATCGCTCGCTTATTGTAATGCGCGATGTACAGCAACATAGCTACAAAGAAATCGCGCAAATGCTGGAAATGAGCATGGCGCGAGTAAAGGTCTGCATCTATCGGGCCAGACAGCAACTTAGAGAAAAATTACCAGAGGCAGAGTTAGTATGAACAATCTACCTGAGTATCCAGACCAAGCTCTGGACGATGCAATCGAAGCCTTATTAGCCGGAGATTTAAGCCAGGCTGATAGCGATAAATTACGCCAAGCGGCAACCACGGACCAACAACTGGCAGCCGCCATAGTTTCTGCCTGGTCTCTGCGTAAAGGTCTGGATGGTTTGCAAACCGAAACAGTATCAGCCCAGCTGGAACAGCGCCTGTTAGCAATTCCTTCCCAAAACAGCAATATCTGGCAGCGCTGGTTTAATTTTTCCAACTGGCAAGCGGGCCAAAGTTGGGCGCTTGGATCGGTTATGGCGATGGCACTAATTATTGCTATCGGTGTGCAACAACAACCTTCCAGAGAAGAAATTCTTCAGGCCAGTGAAGAGCTGGAAATAGCTCTGGCGTATGTGGCCAGAACCCTAAACCAAGCCGATAAAACTACCAGAGCAGAACTAAGCTTCCAGGTCCGCAGACTGCTCGAAGACAAGCCGGCTGAACCGGCACAAACTATTAATCTTTAATTATTCAAGGAGACACAAATGAAAACTATATATAAAAACTTAAAAACCGGACGGCAACTTGTTTTCGCCGCAATAATTGCTTTAACCGCAAGCACAGCTAGTTTCGCCCAAGTGGATGAAATTAAAAAACTGGCCGGATATGTTGACTTAGGCGACCTAACATCCAGCTATGGCGAGCCCAAAGTAGAAATCAATCTGGGGCCATCTATGCTTGGTTTTGCTAGCGCCCTGATTGGTGAAGATGACCCTGAGGCGCGTGCGCTCATGAATGGGCTGCTATCAGTGCGCTTGAGGATTTACGATATTGAAGGCACAGCCGATGCCGCAATTACCCAAATTCAGCAAACCAGCAAACAATTGTTGGCTGATAACTGGGAGCAAGTAATCAAGGTTAAAGAAGACCAAGAAGATGTACGAGTGTTCTTGAAAATGGTTAATAGCGAGATTAAAGGCATGACTGTATTGGTTGCCGGAGATGATGACCAAGCGGTGTTTATTAATATTATCGGCACCATCAAGCCTGCTGACCTGGGTAAATTAACTGAAGCCTTGGATTTGGATATAGACCTTCCCTGAGGAACTAGTAGTTTCCGCAAGTATGTGGATTGAGGTAGAGTTGGCGGATGGGTACTGGGAGTGTTCGCAAATTTGAGCGATAAAAACTAGCTTTCAGTGCCTTATCCCAAATTCTGTACACAACTTACCCTATTCCATTCTGTAATCGCTCGATGCCGGAATACTCTATAATTCTTCCACATCACGGAAACTTAGAGTAAATCGGTGGTAAAGCCAAACTCCGTGACTGCTGATCTGGGCCGGATAACGGTAAACCGAGTACATAGAAGTATTTTTCATATTCGGGTTATGTCATGACTTTGGTCTTTCTCGATAACTTGACAGTGCCATAATACACCATCTGTATTTTACTCTGACCCCAATTATTAGTAACTGTAAAAATACGCTCTAGTAGAGTTTTTGTTAGCCACGAGCTATTCAAACCCACCAGCAAATATTAAATCCAAATCAGGACCCTCATTGCGCCACCTGACATAATCAAAACTCCAGCGGTAGTTTTGATTATATTGTTTCCCCGCCCAGTCTAGTGAACCTTCTGCAAGCCTTACACCACCAATAAATATTTTATCTCCCATTTCTAGGTATACAGTTTCTCCGTAGTGTTTATATAACCAGGCATACATGGGGGCAATTAACAGGTTGAGGACTGGTGCCGGGTTTGTTCCTGACACCCCAGTATCTTGATATCGGAAGGTGCCATATCCTGAATTATCGAAGTTTTCAACCCACATACTCGCCCCAGCATTTGGCCCACTCCTTACCTCAGCAACCATAAGGTGATCAGCTATTGCCTTAAGTGCAGCAGGAATGCGAGTGTCGGCAACCTTACCTTGCGTAATGCTCCATTCATAGTCAGAAATAAGTGCTTCGGCAGTCAGACCCACCATGAAAGGAGCCAGCGCTATTTCTGGCAGCACTACACTTTGAGCGCTGCCTGCTTTCGGCTTAGATTTAACCGCCTCACCTGCATTGCCATAAGATTGGGCATAAGATAAAAAACTTGCAGTTATTAAGATACATATCAGTACTATTTTATTAATTATTTTCATAGTTTATGTTTATTACCTTATTCAAATCCATCAGCAAATATAATCTCTGTGGGCAGAGTTGCAGATTTCATCAAAATCATGCCCTCACTTCTACCAAGTGTTACGCTGGTGA
>JAJRYF010000052.1 GCA_024275935.1 Gammaproteobacteria bacterium
ACCGGGGACATGAATTCTGAGTGCCCGCCTGAGACACGCCGTGAACCCATCCATGGGGGCTCTTCACCCGCATCCCTGCGGGTGGAGATCTCAGGCGAGCACCCAGAATTCATACTTGAACAGTTAACGGGACAGCAATGATTATTTTTCTATGTATATCCATATACAAATTTTCCTCAAAGCCAGCTTAAGAAACCAACCTTCATAAGCATTAATACCTGCTTATAGATTATAATCATTTTGAACTAAAAGTTTGGAAACATCTACTACCCCTCCGCTATCAGCTGTAGTGCATCAAATCCGCAAATGAACTAGGATCAAAATATACATCATTCTGGGTCTGGAGAAAATAGCCAGAATTGCTATTCAGACAAACGGGCGCGCCAATTAGATCAATGGCATTAGATGGCTTAGAAAGGCCTCTGATTTGCTCATAAGTGAAGCAGAGGCTCCCTAGTATGGGCCGCATACCAGGGCTCGTTTGACTCCAGGCTTTAACTGCGACAAGCCATCAATCAACTTTTCCTCACCAATTAAAACCTCGGTGATCTGCCCACCCCCATCATTGGCCAGCCCCAAAGCGATGAGACGCTCACCTGGTCTTGCATAAATACGGGGTCAGTCAAGAAACTACTATTAATAACCGCCTCTACCGGACTGCGGTTTGCAGGACTGCCGCCAATCAGGTCAATTACTACTGACTTATCAGACATAAGCTCTTGCAGGTGCTGGTTGCTGATCAAAAAATTTACCCCGCGTAGGCGCACTGCTTGCTCCGCTCCGTTTACTACTAAATCTACACCCTTTAACCAGCGATCTATTCTGCCCTTAGTAGTATGGGTACGCCCCAGAACATGAATTTTGCTCACTCCCTGCTTATACAATTCATGGATAGCACCTTGAGCTACATTCCCATAACCAAGCACTACTACCTTTATGCTCTTAACTCTGCTTTCTGGTTTATTTAGCAGCAATAACTGCCGAGTCTTCGATACAAGCGATGATGTGCATGAATACACTAATCAATGCCGTATTTTTGCTGAAAATTAGCAAATTCACGAGAATTCTCTACTTAAAAACGCAACTAGTTTAAGGGAAGATTGCCCTCCTCTCTGACCAGGTAATTCTCACCCATCACCCATCAAATTACTAGGATACCCACCCCTATTCAAATAAGGCTTCCCATTCTCCGCTTGCATAAGAACTAGTAGGGTGATCTTGATGATGAATTTATTCATATTGGCTCTCTGTGAGTTAAATTCAGCAGTATGACCAGTATAAATCCATCAAGCCCGGTTTAGCGCAAATATTTTTTAGCTGATTTAGGTTTAGCTATTTATTCGAAGCCACCACTAAAGATAGATTGTGGCAAGATTGTTATCGTAGTAATTGCGGCTTGAGTGGTGCCGCTGCTACTCACGCAATTGAGCGTATATTCAGCGGCCGTAACTGGGCTTACAAGCACGCTACCGATGTTGGGGACACTGCCTATGCCGTCTATGTTACACATGGTGGCACTAGTCGCGGACCAGTCCAGGGTGCTAACAACCCCAGCAACCATGCGTTTAGGCGTGGCTCTGAAGTGGCCAATAATTGCGATGATAGCGGTACCCAGAAAATCGCCCTCATTCGTCACCACGCAAGAACCGGGTATGCAGAGGGCTCCAGTGGGCAGATCGAAAATAACTAATTGGCCGCTGGCCAACACTTCGGTAACACTACCAGAGGCGCCGGATACTGCTGCATTGTCTCCAGGAAACTCAGTTGGGCTGACCTGATTGCGGGCAAGGCAGCGATTGCTGCCGGGGTCATACACGCTCACCTCCGCGTTAGCCCCAGTGTTGCAGGCGTTTACCAGCCGTCCAGTGTCGAGGAAGCTACCATCTGGTAACGGACCCAAACGGGGGTCGAGGCTGGCGAGTGCCGCTGGCTCAAACAACAGTCGTAGACGACCGGCCTGAGTAGTTACCGGCAGCAAAATCAGTAGTCCGAGTAATAAAATCGTTAAGCGATGCCAATGTGGGCCAGCAGGCATTAGAGTGAGCCAGAAGGGGAGTATTCGAAACCCGTGCCAGTTGGTGGGTGGGTCCATACAATAGAGCTGAATGTAATCGATACAGACTCCAACAAGGCGGTAGAACTTGGGTTGACATTTTGCCATGGCTTCAAAGTGTTAATCCTGCCTCCCGACAAATTAATTTCGTAGGCCTGTATACTTTGAGTCGGATCCGTAGGATCGGGCAAGAAGAACCGAATAGTGGCGGTAATCACCTGGTTCTGCGCCCAGGCTTGACGCAACAAGACACTGCTAGGGCCAATGGTCTTCACAATTGTTACAGGGGTTACGCTCGGGGTTCCGCTTTCAGATTTATTGAGCTGGAGATTGTAAGAAATAACATCTGCGTAATCTGATAAGTCAAAGTTGCTCCTGCCATAGGTCGGCTCGCTCGCCTCTCCAGCGGTAAGAATAGCGCCGTCGCCTACAATGGTTATAAAAGTTTTTTGCGCCCAGCTTGCTGGTGATATCAGTATCAAGGCAGAAAGTATCAAAAATAAAAGTAGCGTCTTGGATTTCATTGTTATTCATACTCCACAAAGGGTTGCAACCCCATTTTTTTGCCCAGTATCGAAATTCCACGAACTGGTCTCAAATATGCAGTTTCAGTTTTCGGAAATTGTTGTAAGTATGCTGTGAGAAGGTGTCAAAAGTCTTTATGGAGTTATCACGAAGTTATCACGGAGCTGATACGAATGACAGTTCAGGGTACTGTCAAGTTAGCAAATTTGAGCGATAAAAACTAGCTTTCAGTGCCTTATCCCAAATTCTGTACACAACCTACCCTATTCCATTCTGTAATCGCTCGATGCCGGAATACTCTATAATTCTTGGCATGATTTCCCTTTTCGCGACCGATTAGCTTCTTAGTTTATCGGTCACTATCTTCAATGGCGTAACTTGTTGAGCTTTCAAAAATTTCCTGAAGAAACGCCTTGCCGCTCTTTTGTTCTGGCGTTTTTGCACCAGGATATCAATTTCATCTCCATCTTGACCCATTGCTCGCCATAAGTAATGATGGACACCATGGATCTTGATAAAGACTTCATCGAGATACCAGGTGTCGCCGAGTTGCCCTCTGCTTTTCTTGATCTACTTACAATAGCGGTTGCCAAACTTAAGGCGCCAATTGCTGACAGTTTCATAGCTAACGGTGACCCCTCTGGCTGCTAACAATTCTTCCACATCACGGAAACTTAGAGTAAATCGGTGGTAAAGCCAAACTCCGTGACTGCTGATCTGGGCCGGATAACGGTAAGCCGAGTACATAGAAGTATTTTCCATATTCGGGTTATGTCATGACTTTGGTCTTGCTCGATAACTTGACAGCGCCCAGTAGCGGCTGTCATCAGCTATTCCTAAAGCTAGCGAGACAGTAGTGATGCGCCTATAAGCTACCAAACAGGTCTGAATGATATAAGCGGAGATCCCTGTCGCTCCAGTTATTTTTATCAGCATACAGCTGAATTTGTTTTTTCAGACAAGCCTTATGGTTATCCTGCTGTAGCGCAAATTTATCCAGATCTACCTTGGCCTTTTTATATCGTTCGCGGGCTGGTTTCTGACCGCGTACTTTTGCTGCCAGTTTGTTATTTTCCTTTCTTGCCGCTTCAACATATTGACGATATATTTGTTCTTCATAGGCGCTGAGGACTAGCGGAGTTTTGTGGTCTGCTAAGCGCACCTCTAATTTAGATTTTTTATACTCTGAAATTGTTTTCTTTTCAGTATAAATTACCTTAAAATCTTTAGCTATTTCAGCTCGCTGCTCTCTGCTAAGCGACTGTTTTTTCTGCATTATAGCTTTTCTTGCTTTAAGGTTTTTATAAACTTCATTTTTGGAATCATATTGGTCTCTGATTGAGTTCCAATCAAGCCAGAGATATGCCCTCCTGGCATCTTTATACTCTGTTCTTAGTTGGTGCTTCAGTTTAGGTTCCGGTTTTGTGTTTTTACAAGCACTTTCGGCTCTATCTCTTGCGTCCTTAATAGCTTGGTATTTTGAGAAGGATTGATCCTCGAATTTAACGCTTGGGCACTCTCTTAATAATCTGTTCTGTAGTCCCTCAAGTTTTTGAAATAGCATATTCCGCTGCCGATCAAGGCGTTGACGGGAGTCACCAGGCTTCATGTACAAAGGACGACTGGCAAACATACCCCCTGCTAGTTTATACATCTGTTCACGCTTTTTCACTTCTGTTTCTATCTGTTTGACCGAGTCGGTGATTTGCGCAATAGCTTGCCCATACAAATCTAGAAATACCCCAAGCACGGGGATTGCTTTAACTAGTGGTCCCAATTTTTCATTAATGTCACTATAAAACTTCTGGAACGATTGAAGTTGGTCAAAGGGGTCACCATCTGCGGCTTTAAACATATCTTGCATATACTTAAGGCGGGCATTGATGCCATCAACAGTCTCTGCAACTTGCTTCATAGTCTTCGCGTTCTGAGTTAGCCCGCTTTGTACTTTTTTTGCAGCAGATGAACCTTTAGGGAATGCTGCAAGCAATTTTTCACGATTGTCTTTTATACCCTCTTTTATCTTATTAAGACTAGCTGTGAGGGCTTCGGACATATTTTCTGTTTGTTGCTTTAGCTCTTCAATTTTCTTTTCAGCCGGGGACTTATCTAGAAAGTCACCAATCTTCCCTGCCTGTGTATCCAGGCCATTGGCGGTACCCGCCAGAGTAAAGTTAATTTCATCCATGGTCTCAGTGAGACGGTCAAATTGCTCCAAAACAGGTATGGCTGCCATTGCTTCAATATATTCTTTCTGCGCGTTTAGGTATTGTGAATGCAAGGAATCGCAATTGGCAGACTTCCAGCTAACACTTACCGTAGGGTTTAAAGGTGCGTAGACCTTGAACAAAACCAGGTCAGAGAAATATTCATTTAATGAGTAGCTAATTACCCGCTGTTTCTCTAGCGCTGTAGCACTAATTGTTTTGGACCACCTAGCAAGCGCAAGTTTGATTTTAGCCTCATCATTTCCAGCTTTCGTAAGTACATCTGTAGGCATATCAGCTATCGAAGGGCTAAACACGGGTGCTTTGATTAATGACTTTAGAGTTATTTTATATTGACCATTCCCAACACTTGATAATTGTGGAACAAGCTCACCATTTAGTGTTACCCCAATGGTTTTACCAGCATCTCCTTGACCAGTATCAATTGTGTTAGAAACCCCTTCCATCTTCTTGGTTACACAATTGACCGCACCAAGTAATCCGCCGCCTGTACATTCTGGTTCTGCTTTTACCGCCGGAGTGGCAGTTAATGTAGCGTCATAACTTAGCCTGACGCTAATCGGGCCCGATATACTTATTTCACCCTCAGCACTCACTGGCGAAGTAGATAAAACTCCTGCCGAGGAAATCACTAAAACAACAGCGCATTTAGTCATTATTCGAGCTTTCATATGCTGATCCTCTACAGTAATTTTTTTCACTCAAAAACTTATAGGTCTACCAGTAATTAAAGGTGAGCCAGTAGTACATGTCAAGTCAGCATTCCAAGTTAGAGTGCCACTGGCAAGCCACCGGTAACCCTCACTTTTTCAAGTGAAGTGTCAGATTAAGTCGAAACTAATACAATTTTATGCTGTAATCTTATATTCAGGTTGTGACGAATACTTTAGGATAGTTCATGCTGATAAACGCAAGAGTTTCCGAGTGACAAATAATGACACTCCCCCCAGGCTTTGGCTGAGTAGCTTCTTGGTGCGGGCAGGTGTGCTGATTTTGCTTTTGCTCTTAGATAGCCCTGTTTTTTCCTCACAGGTCGACTGGCAAATGGCGGGTAAGCCAGGCCTACAAGTTTATGATACTCAAAAAGTTGGAAATAACCCTCAGAATTATTCGATCAAACAAGGCAAAAATGGGTTCATGTATTTCGGAAATGGAGCCGGCATCCTGGTTTTTGATGGTGCCCACTGGAGCTCTATCAGCTATGGTAGTCAGAATGAAATCCTAGATTTTGACTTCTCCAGTGATGGCAGAATTTATGTCGGAATGATGGGCAATATTGGCTTTTTTAGCGCTGGAGACCAGGGTTTATGGAGCTTCACATCGCTGCTTGAAACCGCACTTAACTCTCAAACCGCTGAGGTACCGAGTATTACCAGGGTCTACCGAGTATTGGTAGATGGTGACAATGTGTATTTCACCAGCCAGTCTCATTTGTTTTACTATCACCCAGAGCGCGGCCTGAAGTGGGTACATAAACCCATAAATTCTTTAGCCCTGATTCTTGATGATAACGGTTTGTTAATTTCCGCACTCGACGGAGGCCTGTATCACTTTAATCCACAAACAGAATCTGTAAAAAGAGTGTACCTAGACTCTGGCCTGAAAGAGCAGTTGATAACCGACTTTATTCAACTATCCAACGGGAAAATCCTTGCTCATTCCCGCAATAAGCTTTTTATTCAAAGTGATATAACAAAATTCTCAGAGCTTAAAACAAAATTAAATCCCTGGCTTGAAAGTCGGCAGATAAACCATATCGTGGAACTTCCAGATAGCTCGCTAATGCTAGCAACGCGTCAGGGGGAGTTAGCCCAAATCACTTTAGATGGGGAGTTAGTTAGAATAATTGATAACAGGCATGGCCTACCAAAAGACATCATCACCGCTTTATTTGTTGACCGAGAGAGCGGGCTTTGGGCGACAACACTATCCAAAGGGATATACCGACTGGATATTAACTCGCCTATCTCATTTTTCTCCGACCCGGATCAATACACCTTGAACAGTGCGGTAATTGAGTTCAAGAATAGGCTTTTCCTGGGTGCTGTCGATGGCCTATTTGAATACAAGGCTGCCACGGAGATTGAAGGCCAGGCGGAGTTCAGACGACTTGATGTGAGTGTTGCAGTTGTGGTCAGCTTTATTGTAGCTGGAGATGAACTCTTATTCGGTCACTATAATGGTATTAGTGCCTTATCAATGGATGACCTCGAAACATATTCATTCAGGTTGGTACATGATAGCAAATTTCAACAGGGAGCCTATGTCAGACAGCTTATGCGATCTGAGCACAATGAGAGTGTTATTTACGGCGTAAGTGATAATGGCATAATTCAATTAAAGCAAGTTGATGGAGTATGGATATCAAACGTCCTTGTAGATAAAATCAATGAGGCCCTTAATCTGATCCAGGAAGATTCATCCGGAGACCTTTGGGCCGCTACTACACTGGGCAACTTTTATTCAATAAGCAAGCTGGATCAATGGCCTCATGTTGAAATAAGCAAGCTTGCTTACCCAAGCACTAACCCACCCCAAGAAGCTCTAGTTTTTAAGTTAGGCGAAAGACTGGTCTTTAATAATGGTACAAGTATATTGCCACAAACCCTAACCCCTGATCACTCAGGCTTGACTGAAATTAGCGATATTGACTGGTCTGGGCAAGACGGCATGACCCTTAGACTGCTTTATCAAAAGAGCAAGGGTCATGCATGGTCGGTTTTTCAAAACAACAACACCATGGTAGGGCGAATAGGCCTCATCTCAGCTGATAAGCCAGGTGGGTATCAGCTTGATTATAGTGAGTTCGACCATCTGAACCTTCAGTATATACAAGGGCTTTTTGAAGCAGACAGTGGTATTTTATGGGTTAATAGCAAAGATAAGGTTGTCCGCTTCGACCCTAGGATAAAGCGGCTGAAATTGCCGCTTAAGCCACCACTTGTCAGCAAAATTGAACAAATAGGTACTGGTCAAACTCTTTACCTTAACAGCTACCCTAACGGCAGTGGTTCTGCAGCTAATCTGCAGGCCAAACAGGGTGCCGTACGCGTCTATTTTACCTCAGCTGAGTTCTCGCATACAGAAACTACAGATTACCGATTTAAGCTAAATGGTACCCTGCATTGGTCGGCTTGGAGCCAGGATACCAGCGTAGAGTTAGTCGGCCTAAACCCGGGCGCAAACCAATTGGAGGTGCAATATCGGATAAATCCAAAAGCTGTGTCGCCAGCATTAACTTTCTCTCTGGATCGAGAATATTATTGGTATCAGCGCTTGTGGGCTCAGATCATTGCTACGCTGCTATTTCTTGCTCTATTTTATGTGATTGTACATGCATCCTCACGCTATAAAACCCGCCGTCTGACTCTGGTCGCTAAGCAATTGGAGAAAGATGTTGCCACTAGAACCCAGCAAGTAAGAGACCAATATAAGGAACTTGAATATCAACATAATAAGCTCAGGCAGATGGGGGAGGCAAAAAATCGTTTTTTTACCAACATATCGCATGAATTTAGAACTCCTTTAACCTTATCAATTGGCCCATTAAAGGAGGTTATCGACCATGGTAATATTCACAGCCAAGCTGACAGGCAACACCTAGAGCTAGCACTGAAAAACAACTTGTACATGATGTCGCTACTGGAGGAAGTTTTAAATATTAATAAATTGGAATCAGAACAAATTTCGGTAGACATGACAACACTAGATGTTCCCGAACAGATACTAAGCTGTATTGAGATGTTTGCTCTACAGGTCAAAAAACAAGAGCTTCATTTTGATCTTGTTGGCTTTGAAACCGACTGCCAAATCGATTTTGATCTAGATCATTTTATTAAAATTATTATTAACCTGATATCAAATGCGATTAAATATAGCCCTCCAAAAAGCATTATTCAGATTGGTATTAGCAAACAGAATACTGATACTTTAATCTGGGTTAAAGATTCTGGCCCAGGAATTAACCACCATGACAGAGAGCTTATTTTTGAACGTTTTTATCAAGGCGAAAAGCCAGCCCAAAATTTCCAGGCTGGAACTGGCATAGGTCTTGCCCTGGTTAAAGAATTGCTTACTCTGCATGCGTCAAAAATAGAGATTAAGAGCGAAGATGGTGAAGGCGCCTGCTTTAAAATATGCATACCTGCGAAAGGCTCCCAAGCAACAGCTAAAGAAAAGCTGAGAAGTCTGCCAGGAAATGTTTCTGTCAGGGACAATATTGAAACAGAGCCATCTTCGCCAGCAAAGGAAGCCGATGCTAGCCATACGGAAATTAAACCCAATAATAAGAAAATAGTTTTAATTGTTGATGACAACAAAGATTTGCGATTATTCATACGCCACTTACTCCAGCCCTTGTATGCAATAATTGAAGCTGAGAATGGCTTAGAAGCACTCGATATGGCAACAGAGCAACAACCGGATGTAATAGTGTCAGATGTGATGATGCCCTTAATGGATGGCTATCAGCTCGCTGAAAAGCTCAAGTCATCTCCTGCAACAAACTACATTCCCTTGTTGCTGCTAACAGCCAGGTCTTTGAAATCCCAAATGCTGGAGGGTTTTGAAAAAGGTGCAGATGATTATCTGAATAAACCTTTTGATAATAATGAGCTAAAAGCGCGTATTGCTGCAAAGATTAAACAAAACGAAAGGCTTGCACATCAGCTCCTTAGCAAGTTTAGAAGTAAATCTGCTCAGATACCAATAGTTGGTACGATTATTAACCGCCGTGAGGATAAATTTATAGCAGATATATCCCAGTTGATTAACAATAATATTAGCACTACTGATTTTGGCGTTGATGCCCTAGCTGAAGGCTTAAATACCACCCGTAGCACATTATTTAGAAATGTGAAGAAACATTTTAACTGTACACCCAAGCAGCTGATCAAGACCAAAAGGCTGGAGTTAGCACTGGAGCTGCTAAACCAGCAAAGCGGCTCCATAAGTGAGGTCGCTTATGCTGTGGGCTTTCAAAGCCTATCCAGCTTTAGCCGCTCCTTTAAAGAGAACTTTGAAGTTCCACCTACTCGATTCTCAGAAATCGAGTTAACCACCACCTTACCACCAGAACACTGATTATCTGAAGCTATCTCCGGCCAAGCCACTATCTGCCTTGGTTTTAATAGACCTGCTTGTAAACCCATGCTTATCCCATAAATATGGGAATTTAGGACAAATGAATGAAACTTTTTGGTAAGCCAAATAGTAGTATTTAAGCTATCCTGCATGCTGTCAAGTTCGATGGATTGAGGACAAAACAGTGAAAAACCGTAGCCTAAAAGCCTTAGCCTCGCTTACCTTAATGTTAGTGATTTGCCACAACGCTGCCGCACAAGCGTACGAGCCACCAGTGGGAATTCCTGCACCAGAATTTGGAATTAATGAGCAGATAACCGATTATTACAGCAGACCCAGCCCCTGGAGCCAGGAAGTAGCTAATTGGTATTTTATTGATCAATACCACCCAAATACCAGCAATAGCAATACTTTTGGAACACCTGAAAACCCGCGAACAACAATTCCGGATCCCATTCCTGCTGGCTCAGTGGTCGAGATAAACGGAGTCTATGATTATGCTCCAACCGGCTACGATTTGATAACTGCCAATGGAACCCAAGAGGCACCTGTCTTCATCATTGGCAATAACTTAACGGTGGTTATGCGGAAATGGGTACTTAAATCAGCATATACAATTGTAGAAAATATCGAATTTACTGATTTTGGCAAAATTACTATAGCCTATCCATCACATCATGTATCAATACGCAATAACAACCTGCACCATATAGCAGGGAAAATTGGTGGCTCAGGAATTTCTGAGGCTGAAAGAAATTATCATATTGTAATTTACAACAACCAAATACATTCTCAAGATGGCTGGGATCAAAATCCAGACATTGACTTGGATAATCATGGGATTAAATTCGGTCGGTATGTTGAAGATGTATGGATACTAGACAACCTTGCTTACAATAATGGGGGCAGCTTTATTCAGGTTGGCGACTGGAATAGCCCAGCAAATAATCAGCTGGCCAGAAGGTATTATATTGGGCGCAATACAGCCTATGCCAATAGGCAATCATCCATTGGAATCAAGCAAAGTAGTGATGTTATCATTTCTGAAAATCACTTATATAACAACCAATCCATACAAACCAACGCAGCTGGTCAGTCTGGAATAGTTTTTCAATATGGGCCGGAAAGATTATGGATTATAAATAATCAAATCCATAACTCGAATGCAGGCATTACCTCTGGTAGCAATAGTGGCGGAACAGGGCAGAATCAATATATTGTAGGCAATCTTATCTACAATATCCATACGCCTGTTGACTATGCATATAACCCAGATAGTGCGTGGTCTCCAGCTGCGATTGGGCTTGCTGGCGGCGTTAATCGCCATTTGGTAAATAATACAATTTATGATATCGATGCAGGTATTAATTGCCCTGGCTCAGGGTCACTGCAAATAACTGGAAATATTATTTCTAATGTCACCAAAGCAAATCATATTTTTGTCGAATCCGGGTCAACTGCAAGTGCTTCTTCGGTTTATAACAATTTACTGTATCAAGATGGCCTGGACAGCAGAATCCGCTGGGCCAACAGTTCGGTTGTAAATATAGCCGTATTTGAGGCATCCAATCCAACGCAAAGCGGGGACAACCTTGAGCTTGACCCCTTATTTGTTAACCCTGTAAATAATGATTTGCAGCTTCAAGTTGGCTCCCCAGCAATAGATGCAGCCATTGCGAGTAATGTCTATCAAATATTCTTTGAGCTGTACGGACTCAATATCAGGCAAGACATAAACGCTAACTCACGACCGCGAGGTAGCGAATGGGATATTGGTGCCTATGAAAGCACATTTAATTCCATTTTCCATGATGGATTTGAGTGAGGCCATGGTTAAACTGTGTAGCTTTTTAGGGCTTATAGTTGTTGTTATTGTGCATTCCTATGCTACTGCAAACACCTTCTACAAGTATAGCCATGCTCTATTAGCAGCATTCGCTGCACAGGTAGCGGAAGACATGAAAACCTCATCTAAGCACTGGGTTATTTTGCAGGAAAGGTCAACTTTTTATTAGGAGAAAACCATGAAAATCATACTTGTTATTTTTTTGGTTATACCAAAATTCGTATTGGCAGCAGCAGCCGATGATTTTGTAATTACTGTTAAAACCAATAACCCAGGTGCAGGTACCAATACCGATTTCATTATAAATACGAACGCCAACTTATCGTATAACTACAATGTAGATTGTGATAATAATGGCGTTGATGAAGTAACCTCTCAAACAGAGGGTTACACCTGCAGCTACCCTGTTGCAGGAACTTATAGCGTGAGAATAAAAGACAACACAGGCACAGGAGACGGCTTTCCTGCGTTCACAACAGGTTTTGGCGGTAATTTTGTTGCAGAAAAACTCCTTACAGTTGAACAATGGGGAACAGGTAACTGGCAAAGAATGGTTGATGCCTTTAGATCGGCAACAAATTTAGTGTTTAATGCTACAGATGTACCCGATTTTTCCACGGTCACAAATATGCAGGGTATGTTCTATGGTGCCACATCTGCAAACCCTGATACCAGCAATTGGAATACAGCGGCTGTTACAGATATGAGTTATATGTTTAGTAATGCCACATCTGCAATCCCTGATACCAGCAATTGGAATACAGCGGCTGTTACAGATATGAGTTATATGTTTAGTAATGCCACATCTGCAAACCCTGATACCAGCAATTGGAACACAACGGCTGTTGCCGATATGAGTTTTATGTTTTCTTTTGCTACATCTGCAAACCCTGATACTAGTAACTGGAACACATCGGCGGCAACGAATATGTGGGCCATGTTTAGGGGAGCGCAGTTGGCAAACCCAGATGTTAGTAGTTGGGATACGGCGGCTGTAACAGATATGAGTTTTATGTTTAGAGGTGCTATATCAGCAAACCCAGATACTAGTAACTGGGATACTGCAGCTGTAACTAACATGAACTACATGTTCAAGAATGCAACATCAGCAAATCCTGATGTTAGCAGCTGGGTTACAACAGCCGTAACAGATATGAGCTTTATGTTTCAGAGTGCTACTTCTGCAAATCCAGTTCTCAGAAATTGGGATGTTTCATCTGCCGCCGATATGGCTTTTATGTTGTGGGGTGCATCGACTTTACCGACTGCAGAGTACGATGCCATCCTAGTTAACTATAGCGTTCAAAACCTCAAAATCAATGTTAACTTTCATGCTGGCAATAGCCAATATTGTAGTAATGCCGCACAAACAGCCAGAGACAGTATTATTACCAGTTTCAGCTGGACCATCACAGATGGCGGAATGGCATGTGGCGATACGATTTTTACCGATGGTTTTGAATCAACAGTTGTTGTGCTTAAAACCACACTTTATTAGAGGTTACTAAAACTATCGCACACCCGCCATTTTCGAGGATAATGAATATGAACGACATAACACTAGCGTCCATCAGGAAAAACATATTTATAGCTAGGCTACTTTGGCTTAGCCTTGGGCTCTCTGCAGTGGGAGCAGCCCACGCTGCCTACGATCCTCCCTTGGGTATTCCCGCACCGCCTTTTGGAATTGAGGAGCAAGTGTCGGATTTTTACCAGCGCCCAGTACCATGGAACCAGGAAACTCCGGGCTGGTACTATATTGACCAATACCACCCTAATGCCAGTAACAGCAACAGTTACGGCACACCCGCCTCACCTCGGCAAACTCTCCCAGCGACCATATCGGCCGGCTCGGTGGTAGAAGTCCACGGCCGCTATAACTTTGCACCCATCGGTTATGATGTTATTCAGGCTGAGGGTAGTGCCGCTGCGCCGGTCTTTATCATCAGTGGAAGAGGTACCGCCAGCGGTCCGGGCGTCGTGTTGAGAAAATGGAAGGTACAGTCAAGTTATACGATTATCGAAAATCTCGAGTTCACCGAACTAGGAAAGGTAACAATCGACTATCCCAGCCACCATGTGGCACTGCGTAATAGTGAGCTACATCACATGAGTGGGAAAATTGGTGGAGGCGGCAACTCCGCCAGTGAAAGAATTCATCACATTGTCCTCTACAATAATGCCGTACACTCCCAGTATGGCTGGGATGCCGAACCTGAAGAGGACTACGACAATCATGGTATCAAGTTCGGCCCGTGGTCTGAGGATATCTGGATTTTGGACAATCTGGGCTACCATAATGGGGGTAGTTTCATTCAGATTGGCGATTACACTCCTCACGAGCGAGCGCGTCGTTTCTATGTAGGCAGAAACACTGCTCGTATAAACCGGCAAAACCCCATCGAAATCAAGCGGGCCATCGATATAATCATCTCCGAAAACCACATTTACAACCTCCGGCTAGTGCAAACTAATGTTTCCGGACAAGCCGGTATCGTCTACCTGTATGGTCCACACAACCTTTGGATCATCAATAACCATATTCATAACGCCAACTTCGGCATCAATGGCGGCAGCAACAGTGGTTCTACGCAAAGTGACATTTATATTATCGGCAACCTGATCCATGACCTCACTATGCCGTCCAGCTACGAGTTTAGGCCTAATAGCGGCTGGTCGATGGCAGGAATGATGCTGGCTGGCGGGTTCAATCGATATGTCATAAACAACACAATCTTCAATGTCATGGCCGGCATCAATACCCCTTCATCACGCCCCATTTACATGGTTAACAACATTATCGCCAATATATCCGAGGGACAACACATATTTCTGGAACCAAGCTTAGCCGCAAATGATGCAACTTTCATGAACAACCTCTTCTATCAGGATAACGGCAATATAAGGATACGCATAGGAGGTGTAGAGGTTAATACCATTGATCTACTGGAGGCCAACTTCAGCGCCAGCAACAACATGGGGGCAGACCCAAGGCTTGATACACCGACATGGACCCCCCTGTCATCCTCTCCCGCAGTTGATAATGGTACTGCGACAGGCGCCATCCAAACTGTGCTGCAGCGTTTTCAGAATCTCTATGGCATCGACATCAGCAGGGACCTCTATGGAACCAACCGTCCTCAGGGTAGCGGCTGGGATATCGGCGCGGTCGAATTAAGTGATGATGTGTCTAACCCCTAAAGATAGAACAGGAACACGCCGTCCTAATGTATGTCAGTGAGATCTTGGTACTTACAAAAGCAGATTTTATTTTTTATAATGGATTTGAGTAAAAGCATGGTTAAACTTTGTAACTTTTTAGTGCTTATAGTTATTGCTAGTATGCATTCCAATGCTACTGCAAACACCTTCTATGTAGACAATCAGTTAAGCACAAACTGTATAAATAATTATTCTATAAACAATCGCAATTGCAGCGGGAGTGATGGCACTGCATATACCTCAATTAGTTCTGCAGCAAATATTGCAGTAGCAGGCGATGTCGTGCTATTGCGCATGGGGGTATATTCTGAACAATTGAGCCCACAGAACTCGGGAGCCCCTGGAAACTACATCACCTTCAAAAACTATAATGATGAAACTGTCGAAATAACCGGCGCAACACTATCACCTGCAGTGTGGTTATTGAATAAAGACTATATTGCAATTGAAGGTCTAATAATCAGAGATGTCAGGCGTTGGCTGAACGCACTTGGGTCTGACTACCTGATATTAAAAGATAATACTTTCAGGCGCGCTTTGGATGCGGGAGGAAGTTCAAAAACAGGGGTATTTCTACAGTCAAGTAATTATTCACTGATACAAAATAATATTTTTGATGATACAACCCAAGATAATCTTGGGATGATTGACAGTAATTATAATTTAATTGAGGGAAACAGATTCACCAAAGGACTGCACGCTCTTTGGGCTTTAAAGTGCAGCAACTATAACATTATAAGAAACAACTATTTTCATAATGAGTATCAGAAAATAGGCGAAATATATGATTGTGATAATGCGGGCTTTGGAAGCACTGAATTTCCCAGATTATTTTCATACGATGATGCAAAATATAATGTTGTAGAGGGAAATATATTTGCCTATACCCCATCATCAGGGAATTCATCTCCTTATGCAGGCATTCAATATGCCGCCCAATATGGAATCATAAGAAATAATGTATTCTACCAGCATACTGGGCCCGCACTTGGCCTAACAATTTATGGTGGCGAGGCTGCATATAACTATGGGAATCGCATCTACCACAATGTGTTTTACGATAATAAATTGGGGGCGCTGGATATTTCAGGCTCGACAACAACAGGCTTTTTTGATCAAAAGATAAAGAATAATATATTTTATAGGAATGAATTTGTACAAAATGATTTTCGCTGGAACTGGTATGCCGAGCTAGATGGCCAGCCAGTACAAATATTGACTGGCCGCATAAATGATGTGTTTTTTGATAACAACAATATCTTTCATAATAGTGTAGATGAACTCTATACCATCGCCTATGGATCGCGCACTTCAAATTCAAATGAGGCCCCGCAAACGCTAACCTGGTGGGAGTCAAATAGACCAGAATTTATTCAAAATAGCATTCAGACTGACCCCATATTCGTTGCTGCTACCGAGTTCGATTTTCGACTACAGAGCACTAGCCCTATGATCGATGCTGGTGGATTTCTAGCTAAGGCAACCAATGCTGGTGTGAACAGTACTATTTTACAGGTTGATGATGCCCGTTGGTTTATGGATGGTTATGGAATTGTGGCTGCAGATAAAATTCAGTTTGACGGACAAACTGAAAGCTCGCTTATTATTTCTGTTGATTACTCAAATAACCAGATAATCCTAGAAACTGCACTGTCATGGAGCCTGAACCAGGGTGTAAGTTTAAGTTACCACGGTTCACGCCCTGATGTTGGTGCCTATGAGAACCCACTTAACTCGATTTTTTATAGCGGGTTCGAGTAAATAAACGGAGAGACCAGTGTATAAGTAGTATAAACACCACATTGCCAGAAAAATCTGAAAACTTAAAGCACTGAACGGCCATTCGTATCAGGTTTTTAGCCAGATTATCATGTAATTTGAGTATTCTGGTAATATTGCGTTTAAACTACTTATGCTCCAGCATTCATAATACATGAGAAACCAAACATGAAAACAATCAACTTACTACTAGCCATATCATTACTGACTACATCTTTTTCACTAGTAGCAAAAGAGGATACCAGAGACTCCAAATACCATCCTTTAATTAGCAGATACCCAGACTTTTACATCAAACAATACGCTCAGGTGGAGTTTGATGAGGCCAAACTGATTGTTGCCGGGTTTAATGAAAAAACGAAGCATGCTGAAACCATAACAATAGAGGGCAGAGTCACCAATATTCGCTACTCGGAGAAGCAAAGACACTCAGAAGTTAGTGTATTACAGCTCTACAAAAACTATGAGAATGCGCTTAAGAAGCTTGGTGCTGAATTTATTTTTGCCTGTCGAAACGAGTCCTGCTTTAAGCAACACAGGAGAGGCGTTGGAGTTTACATAACCAATTGGGCAAACAAACAAGGAAGCATATTTAAGGGGATACGCTCTACTGTACAGAAGGAGTTCGGAATTCTAACTGCAACAGTATCACCATCTGCTAACGAAAAAACCTATCTCATGATTATCGTAAGTACTGACCCTGGGAGTGGCTACGGATCTATATTGATGAGCATTATAGAGCCTGAAAGTTTGGATATAGAGAAAGTTGCTATAGGCAGTCCGGATGACCTGCATAAAGCCATCGGCGCACAAGGTAAGGTTGTGCTTGAAGGGGTTTATTTTGATCACAACAAGGCCAATATCAAACCTGAGTCTGCCAACACCCTGCAAATAATTGCTACCTACCTGAAGGCCAGTCCGGATAGTCGGTTTTATGTTGTTGGGCACACCGACAACACTGGCAGCTATGACCACAACCTTAAACTTTCAACTAATCGGGCTCAAGCAGTGCTGGAAAGCCTTGTGCGGACACATGATATCAATGCTGGCAAGCTCAAAGCGATAGGTATTGGCCCGGCATCCCCAGCTGCCAGCAATGCTGATAAAAATGGCCAGGCTATCAACAGGCGTGTTGAGTTAGTATTGGCGAGGCAGTTTTGAATTACCACTCTGCCTTTATGAGTTTATAAAGTAAGCGCACAGTAAACCCCGCCCTATTTACCTAAACGATTTACCGCCACACTATGCTCCTGATGAACTAGGAGCAAAGGTAATCCCCCCGTAAAATAATCGAACTCAAAAGTAGAATTTTCTCGTAAACTAAGCGAAGGAGATTTCTACATGAAAAAATCAAGATTTAGCGATTCACAAATACTATCGATATTGAAACAAGCAGAAGCTGGTGCGCCAGTTTCGGAGCTATGCCGGGAACACGGCATGAGCTCTGCGACATTTTATAAATGGCGTAGTAAGTATGGCGGTATGGATGCCTCTTTGATGAAGCACATGAAACAACTGGAAGAAGAAAACCGGCGCCTGAAGAAGATGTATGCCGAGGAGCGTTTAAAGGCTGAAATCATCCAGGAGGCTATGGCAAAAAAGTGGTAAAGCCATCCGTGCGCTGCGAGATGGCTAAAAAGGCAGTTATTCAGCACACCATCAGTGTTAGTTTTGCCTGCCGCATTTTTCAGATCAGCGAGACCTGCTTTCGTTACAAACGAAAACTGTCTGCAGAAAATGTCAGAATTGCAGACTGGCTAATTCGAATAACGAATAACCAACGAAACTGGGGTTTCGGGTTATGTTTTTTGTTTCTAAGGAATGTGAAGGGTTTTGGTTGGAACCACAAGCGGGTATACCGGATCTATAGAGAACTTGAACTCAATCTACGGATTAAGCCTAAAAAACGTCTGAAACGAGAAAAGCCAGAACCACTCGCTGTACCAAAAACAGCTAACCAAACGTGGTCGATGGATTTTATGCATGATCAGCTGGCTGATGGTCGGAGTTATCGTTTATTCAATGTGATTGATGATTTTAATCGTGAGGGACTTGGTATCGAGGTTGATTTTTCACTTCCCGCAGAACGGGTTATTCGCTCTTTGAATCAGATTATTGAATGGCGGGGTAAACCCGGCACGATCCGCTGTGATAACGGCCCTGAGTACATCAGTGAGCTGTTGAAACAGTGGGCGGAGAAACATCAGATTCGGCTGGAATTTATCCAACCTGGAAAGCCTCAACAGAATGCTTATGTTGAACGCTACAACCGTACTGTTCGATATGATTGGTTAGCTCAATATCTGTTCGATTCAATTGCAGATGTACAAGATTATGCTACTCGATGGCTTTGGACTTATAATCATGAACGACCCAATATGGGCCTGGGTGGTATCACCCCGAAACAAAAACTGGCCATGGTGGCCTAACTCTACTTTTGAATTAGGTTAATAATGGGGGGATTACC
>JAJRYF010000053.1 GCA_024275935.1 Gammaproteobacteria bacterium
GTCTTACAGATCAGCTTATAACCGGCTTCGCTGCCGCTCCACCCTCCGGTGGTGTTGGTGATAGCTCTACCCTAAGCGCAACTGCAGATTCTGGCCTGGCTGTGACTTTTGGAACCTCTACTCCAGCTATTTGTACGGTTGCTGGCAGCACTGTAAGTCTTGTCGCAGCTGGTACCTGTACCGTTACCGCTGACCAGGCTGGTGATGCTACCTATAACCCTGCGCCGCAAGTTACCCTGGATATTACTGTAGGTCAGGGTAGCCAAACCATCAATGCCTTTAGCGCTGCCCCCTTTGCCGGTAGCATTGGTAGCACTTCCAACCTTAGCGCGACAGCCAGCTCCGGCTTGCCAGTCACCTTTGGTAGTGATACTCCGGCTATCTGTACAGTTGCATTAAATGTAGTTACCTATATCGCAGTAGGCCAATGTGACCTAACTGCTGATCAGGCAGGTGATGCTAACTACACAGCCGCGCCACAGGCAAACTTGAGCATTGATGTAACTGATGTACCCACGCCACCTCCAACGGGAATACCAACACTCTCAGCAACTGGCCTAATCGCTATGTTCTTGCTGATGCTGGGACTAGGCGGGCTGGTGATTAGACGCACAAACTAAGCTTGAGTTAGTAAGTACCGCAAGTTAAAAGGTCGGGCGTTGCCCGGCCTTTTTTTTGTTTGCATGAGTGGGTTAAATTGGGGTCAGCCTTGCTTTGTAGACTACCGACCGGGGCGCTGGATTCCGGGTTCGGCTATTCGCCGCCCCGGAACGACGGGGTTTTGTTTTCTTTGTGAATGTCTTTGCTTTGAATCGACGGCAATAAGATAGCTTCGGATTTGTAGCAGCGTTAACTTACGGTAAATCTACCGGCTAATAGCTTTCAGAGCCCCTAACAGGTATTTAGGGTTGTGGACGGAGTCGTACATAGGCTAACCTCCTTATCGGTGTCAAACAAGCCGTAGACGGCCATTTGCGCGGTTCTAACTGAATACTCCACTGTGCAGTACAATTTACCTTGCCTAGGAGCCGGACAGGTTTTATTAAATCTCAAGCCCCAGAAGTGTACCTTCACGAATGGCACGCTTGGCATCAAGCTCTCCAGCTTTTTCTGCACCACCAATCCGCTGTACCTGCATACCCATTGCTTGCAGCTCACTTTCAAGCTCTCTTTGCGGGGTTTGACCAGCGCAAATCACAATATTATCCACTGCCAAAACTTCAGTGTTACCGCCTCGTTGGATATGTAAGCCCTGATCATCAATTTTCAGATACTCTACCCCGGCAAGCATTTTTACCTTATGTTGCCGCAAGCTCAGGCGGTGTATCCAGCCAGTAGTTTTGCCCAGTCCCTTGCCCGGCTTGCTGGGCTTGCGTTGCAACAGATACAGTTCGCGCTTAACTACCCCGACATCCGCTTTAACTCCAGCTACCCCTCCTCGTTTTTCAAACTGCGGATCTATCCCCCACTGCTGGAAGAACTCACGCTTCTGCTGCTGCGGACTTACATCTCTATCTTTTAACAATAACTCTGCAATATCAAAACCAATCCCACCAGCACCAATAATGGCTACTTTTTTACCTACGCTATCGGGGTTGTTAATTGCCTGAATATAACTAAGTACTTGCGAGCTCTCGATTCCGGGAATAGCTGGCACTCTGGGAACAACTCCGGTGGCTAATACCACTTGATCGTAGTCAGCAAGATCAGTCGCCGCAACTCTAGTAGCTAGCCTTAAATTAACCCCGGCGGCTTTCATAGCCGTACTGAAATACCTGATGGTTTCCAGAAACTCTATCTTTGCCGGGATTTTTGCAGCCAGTTGAAACTGCCCTCCTAGCTTGTCAGCAGCATCAAACAGAGTAACCTGATGTCCCAGCTGAGCCGCTTCCAAAGCACAGGCCATGCCAGCAGGACCGGCGCCTACCACAGCTAATTTCTGTGCTTGCTTTGTAATTACAGTTTTGATTTCACTTTCTTCACAAGCTCTGGGATTAACCAAACAACTTACTGATTTACCTACAAAAACATGATCCAGACAGGCCTGATTACAGGCTATACAGGTATTAATCATTGCCGCTTGATCATTTCTGGCTTTACTCACAAACTTGGGATCGGCAAGTAAGGGCCTGGCCATAGAGACCATATCTGCCTTGCCCGTAGCAATTATATCTTCTGCAAGTTCAGGGGTATTAATACGATTAACTGCGATTATTGGCAATGAGCTTAACGGTTTTAACTTGGCGGTGACATCAACAAATGCACCCCTTGGAACCATAGTAGCTATAGTTGGGATACGCGCCTCATGCCAGCCAATACCAGTATTGATTATAGTGGCCCCAGCGGCTTCAACTGCGGCAGCCTGAGTTACGATCTCTTCCCAGTTACTCCCGTCAGGAACCAAGTCGAGCATAGACAGGCGGTAGATGATAATAAAATCTTTACCCACCACTTCACGAACCCGCCTGACTATCTCCACCGCAAAGCGCATTCGGTTTTCAGCCGAGCCACCCCACTGGTCACTACGCTTATTCACTCTTGGAGCCAAAAACTCGTTAATCAAATAGCCTTCCGAACCCATAATCTCAACCCCATCGTAACCAGCCTCGCGGGCTAAGCTTGAGGCTCGAACATAGGAATTGATCTGCCGCTCTACACCACGCGCACTTAATGCTTTGGGGGAAAACTTCGAAATAGCTGAACGAATCGCCGATGGCGCAACTTGGAAGGGATGATAACCATAACGCCCTGAGTGCAAAATTTGCAAACATATATGCCCGCCTTCGCTATGTACCGCATTGGTTACAAGCTTGTGTCTGGAAACCTGCCACGGGGCCATCAAAGTACCGCCAAAGGGGGTTAACCAACCACGGATATTTGGTGCAAAGCCGCCAGTAATAATCAAGCCTGCCTCACCCTCGGCGCGTTGGCGAAAGTACTCAGCCAGCTTGGGGAAATCACGCTTTCGATCTTCCAGTCCGGTATGGATTGAACCCATCAGCACCCGGTTTCTCAGGCGGGTAAAACCCAAATCTAGCGGGCTTAATAAATGCGGATAGCTGTCACTTCTATTAATTTGTGAATTAGTCATGTGAATATCTGGCTATTGATGATAAATTAGATCTTTCAATCTTACACTATGATGAGGTAATACATGAGCAACACTAGCAGTGGACTGTTTAAAGTTTTAGTAAGCTTTACCAATCTTGAAGGAAACCCTCTAACCGGCAGCAGCTGGCGAGTTAAAGTACGCGATCAAGATCCTCTCTTCGATGGGACTCTTGGAGAAGCCCGCCTGGATGAAAATGGTGGTGCTGGCATTCTGATTTCAGTTGCTGATATTTCCTCGCTTGACTCCCCGGGTGAGCGCACTCCAGATCTATATTTTGTGTTATACCATCAGGGTAAAAAATTCTTCACCTCAGGGGTTACCGAGAATGTAGATTTTGAACAAATTAACCCCGCTACTCAACGGGCAACTGCGAATACCACTCAGAGTTTTGGACCCTACAAAGTTGATACTACTTCTATCTCCGAATAGAAACCCAAAGTCCTTCCACGGCCAGCTTGGCTAACAAATTCTTTCAGCCAAGCTGCTACAATGACAATTTTTGTCATAAAAAAATAACACATAAACCATAACATACTGTTTAGTATGTATTTATACTTTTGGCATATTAGTTGCACATCATATAGTAACTTGACTAAATATTAATGCGATTAAGCCAACCATATGACAACAGAACTAAACATTCTGGATAAACTGAGATCCTCTTTGCAAACTCAGGAATTCACTGAACAAACAAAAAAAGCCTATTTGTATTGGGGGCAAGAGTTTGTTGAGTTCCAAAATGGACAAGATTTAACCTCTTTAGGCATTAAAGATATTGAAAAATATTTGCAGCACCTTGCAGCTGAAAGGTACGCCCCCAGCCAAACGCGCAACCAGGCACTACAAGCAATAATGTTTTTATATAAAGATGTACTAGGTAACGATCCAGACTGGATCGGCAAATTGGCTTGCGGAAATGACAAAGCAAACACTCCAACAGTACTGAGCAAAGATGAGGTTCAGAGCTTGCTCTCTCACCTCTCAGGACAATCATGGCTGATGGCTTCCCTGATTTACGGCTCTGGCCTGCGCCTAAACGAGTGCCTGCAGCTGAGGGTTAGCGATATTAATTTCCAGAGCAACACTATTTTAGTACGCCAAAACAATGGTTCGGCAGGTTGGGTTACTATTCTGCCAGAGGCCAATCGAACACAATTAAGCGCCCATGTAGAAGATCGCAGATTAATGCATATAAAAGATATTGCCGATGGCATGGCAGCAGTCAGCTTACCGGACAGTATCCGCGAACGCACCCCGAATGCTGCCCGTTCCTGGGGTTGGCAGTTTCTTTTTCCGGAAAAAGAAAAACACTTTGACCCGCACACAGGCAACTTATCTAGCCTATTGTATACAAGCGCAAAAAATATTGAAAAAGACATTGCTACGGCTGCTATCAACGCCAAGATTTATACTCATATAAGCTCGGTTAGTCTACGCAACTCATTTGCTGTCCACTTACTTCGTCGCGGGCTCGACAAGAGTATCGTAAAGGCTATGCTTGGGCATGGTTCAGATACCGAAGCAGATTGCTTGCAGGTCGGAATAAAATCTCCTTTGGATACCCTGAAGCTCCACTAAACCTGCTTTGCTAACTCCTTTACCAGCAACCGCACCTGCTGCATAGCTATATGCAACACTTCATCCATACCATCAATCGTAGACCCCTCTACCAGACCTGCACCCATATTACCAACCACACAGAGTGAGGCATAGGCAATGCCAGCTTCTCTGGCAAGACTAGCTTCTGGCATGGTGGTCATCCCGATCAGATCACAACCATCGCGCTTTAATTTTTTAACCTCAGCCGCAGTTTCAAGTCGCGGGCCCTGGGTGACCCCCAGTACTGCTTTATCTATGAGTACAATATTTGCAGCTTCCGCGGCTTGTATAACCTTTGTTCTAAATTTATCTGAAAATGGTTGGGCAAAATCAATATGCTCCGGCTCTTGCAGGTCATCTTCATAATAGGTATGCGCCCGGCCCCAAGTATAATCAATTATCTGATCCGCTAACACCAAAGACCCCGGCGACATTTCATCCATGGTACTACCAACAGCATTAACTGCCAAAACATTACTGACTCCAGCATTTTTAAAAGCCATTATATTGGCGCGATAATTTATTCGATGCGGGGCAAAACGGTGATCGTAGCCATGCCTGGGCAAAAATAGCAGTTTGGTACCTTCAAGTTCAAATTGAGTAAAACCAGCCGCGGCTTTTCCCCATGGAGAGGTATCTCTTAGCTCCAACTCCTGGCCCTCGCCTAAGCGATCCAGACCCGTACCACCAATCAAACCTAAAACCCGCTCAGTGACACTCATATATCTAGCACCCGAATATGATCCAGCTCACGCCAGTATTCAAAGGCATCCATTCCACAACCAAAAATGTACACATCTGGCACATTCAGGCCAAAGTAATCAAGCCAATCGCGGGATAATCCCCGGTCATGTAATTTCCGCACTAGCGCTACCGTAACCACCCTCTCAGCCCCCTGACCAATGCACCAGTCACGAATAGCCTCCAGGGTATAGCCTTCATCGTAAATATCATCAAACAAAATTACCGTGCGCCCAACTACAGATTTACTTGGCTTGGCGCGGAAATCAATTATTCCACCGTGAGTAGTGCTCTGATAGCGGGTGGCGTGCACATAGTCCATTTGTAGTGGAAATTTAAGCTGGGTAACTAACCACGCGCCCGGAATCATGGCCCCATTCATAACACTCAGAAATAACGGTTCGGTGTTGGCAAAATCCTTATTCAGGGAGTCAGCCAGGCGTTTAATTGCTTGCTGGACATCTTCAGCCGATATAAGCGGGCTTGACTTTTCAAATATTTCTGCGGGGCTCATTGTAGTCATTATGGCATTATCTCAGTTTGTTTTTTCTTAACATTGACTATAATCAATAAATCCCGTGATTGGAAGCAGTTCTCTATGCGCCTAAGCTTTCCAGAGTGCTGACCCAGTGCCTGAACTCCGGCACCATTAGCGCATCTTCCCTGCTTACTGTAGGCTGCCCGTATAAACTCTTGATCACGCTTGCAACATCGCCGAGATCATAGGGCTTGTCTGCCAGGTATTGCACGGCACTGTTGTTGTCGCAAATTAATACCAGATCGCAACCACTTATGAGTGCAAGCTCTACTCTGGTCGACATAGCACCAACACTACACGCTGCAAACATATCCAAATCATCAGAAATTACCACACCTTTATATACATATTGTTGGCGTAAAATATCCTTCAACCAATACTTTGAATATCCGGCTGGCTCCGCGGCAACCGCCGGGTAAGACACATGCGCTACCATAATCGAACTCAACTGCTCGCCCAGGTCAACAAAAGGGCGCAAATCTTGCTCTAATATCTGCGTACGCGAACGCTCATCAACTACATCGTCAAAATGCGAATCCAGTTCCACGCTACCGTGACCGGGAAAATGTTTACCGCAAGCTTGCATACCAGAGTCACGCATACCGGCAATGTATGCACCTGCTAGGGCAATCACTTGATCGGGTTTAACTCCTAAAGAACGATTAGCAATCACACTGCTCCCGCAATCGAGGTCAAGTACCGGAGCAAAGCTCATATCTATCCCAAGATCCAATACCTCGGTAGCCATTACCCGGGCGTGGCGATAGGCTAAATCACAGGCTTTATCAGGATCGCTTGAATAAATTTCACCAATCCTGCGCAGTGGCGGCAATGCAGTAAACCCTTCGCGTAGGCGCTGCACCCTGCCCCCCTCCTGGTCGATAGTAATTAACAAACGCGGCTGGCGTAGCCCACGAATTTCACTGCATAGCACAGCTACCTGGTCGGCTGATTCAATATTTCTGGAAAACAACACCACTCCACCAACCGCTGGTAGGCACAGCAGTTGCCTTTCTGCAGTGGTCAAACTGGTTCCGGCAATACCTATCAGTACCGGGCCGAGGGTATTAGCGGCAGCCTCCATTAGCGTTTGAACACCGCAATAGATTCAACATGCGCTGTATGCGGGAACATATCCATAACCCCTGCGCCCTGGAGGCTAAAGCCATGCTCGTTGACCAAAATTCCTGCATCTCGCGCCAGACTAGCCGGGTGACAGGAAACATATAGAATAGTATCGGCGCTACTAGCCGCTAGATGAGGCAAAATAAACTCCGCGCCACTACGCGGTGGGTCAACCAGGATTTTACTATAGCGTGGCTTTAACCAGGCGGCATGCTGCGGAGACTCAGTTAGGTCTGCGACAAAGAAGTTGGCATTTTCCAGGCCATTTAATTTGGCATTTTCGCGCGCCTTCTCAACTAGTCTCCTATCCCCTTCCACACCTATTACTTGTCCGGAATAGCGCGCTAGCGGTAAGGAAAAATTACCCAGACCGCAAAATAAATCCAAAATCAGGTCATCGGCCTGTGGTTGCAATAACTCAAGCGCCCGATTTATCATTTTTTTATTCAAGCCGGCATTAATCTGAATAAAGTCAGCAGCATCAAACTTCATTTTTATCTGATGCTCGGAAAAACTGTAAAACAAATCTGACGGCTTGGTTCCTTCAAGTAACTTAACGCTATCTGGACCTTTAGACTGTAACAATACAGCCAGCTCACTTTGCTCTGCAAAATCACGCAATTTATTCAGGTCATCAGCACTAAAATCTTCCAGGTTACGGATAATTATTGCCGCACCCTGCGCTCCGCCATCACCTGCAGAGACTTCAACTTGGGGTATGCGAGCATGGTTTGACAGGCTGCGGATCAAGGTCGAGAACTCCGGTAAGCGACTACCAAAGCGCTCGTCTAAAATCTTACATTCCTGACAGTCGGCAACAAAGCGTCCATACTGCTCCCGGAAACCAACCAAGACCCGCTCATCTTTTTTAGGCACATAGCGTACGCTTAAACGCGCTTTACGGCGATAACCCCAGTAATCAGATGTTATTGGTTGCCAAATTTCCGCAGGCTCTACTTTACCAATTCTGTGCAAATTTTCGATTAAAGTTTGTTGTTTAAACTGTATTTGTTTTTCAGGCTTTAAATGCTGCAACGCGCAGCCACCACAAACCCCAAAATGCGGACACTCCGGCGCTACCCGGTCAGCAGATGCCTCCAGCACCTCTTCGGTAACGCCCATATCGAAACGGCGATGTGATTGTGTATATCTGAAGCGAACCCGTTCGCCGGGCAATGCGCCGTGAATAAACACAGCCTTATCATTGATATGCGCCACGCCTCTGCCATCATGGCTAAGGTCACTAATAGTTGCCTCTGCTGGTTCCGAGGGGATTTTTCTGCGTTTGCGTCGTGACATAATAGATTGCTGTTAAAGGTGATTTTGAAGGAACATATTCTACACCCAATTGGCTAACAACGGCGCTGTAGGAAATCACCCAATTGACAACTGCGCGATATAAAACCAATATGTACTAGATTCAAGCTCAAAAGTGTGCAAAATCATGAGTGATAAACCTTTAAACAACATTAGTATTCTGGTTGCTGATGATAATGAAATCAACCGCCGCTTTGTAGTTCACGCCTTGCGTGAGCATTGTCCGTCTATTCTGGAGGCAGAGAACGGTGCTGAAGCAATCTTAATCGCCAGCGAGTCACAGCCTGAGATTCTGCTGTTAGATATCCACATGCCGGAAATTAATGGGCTTGAGGCCCTACACAAAATTCATGAATGGGGTCAGGATAATGATTACCGTCCGCTCTCAGTTGCGCTAACTGCCGATGCCAGGGAAGAAGAAAAAGAACGGTTATTGGCCAATGGCTTCGATGCCTGGTTAAGTAAGCCGGTTACCAGTCGTGCCCTGCTAAGCACAATTACTGATTTACTAAGCCGAATGAACCCCAATATCTGGGATCGAATGGCAACCAAAACCGATTACTATCAAGGGCTAGATGACGAAC
>JAJRYF010000054.1 GCA_024275935.1 Gammaproteobacteria bacterium
CTTGCAGGTGTTGGAGTAGTGTTTTACCTGATGCTGGCCTTGCGAGCACACCTGCAACAACAGCAACGGCTGCCCGAGCCGGTTCCAAATCTAGCAAGTTTGCTAGACCTGGTTGCATTGGGCACGGTGGCCGATGTAGTACCGCTGGATTATAACAATCGTATTTTAGTGCAGCAGGGTTTAGCCCGGATTCGTGCGGGAAAAGCCGCACCAGGAATACTTGCATTATTTAATGCTGGCGGTCGCCACCACCGGCGAGCGGTGGCTAGCGACCTTGGCTTTACCTTGGGGCCACGCTTAAATGCTGCTGGCAGGCTGGAAGATATGAGTCGTGGCATTGAGTGCCTGTTAACTGATGATCTTAATAATGCCAAGGCTATTGCCGCTGAATTAGATCAGCTCAATAAAGCTCGCCGTGAGCTGCAGAAAAACATGCAACAAGAGGCTTTGAGCCTACTCAGGCAAACAGTTTCTGAGATTAGCAGCACCGACCAGCAGGGCTATGGTGTCTGCCTGTTTGATTCTGGTTGGCATCAGGGCATAGTAGGTTTGGTGGCATCAAAAATTAAAGATAGGCTGCACAAGCCAGTGATCGCTTTTGCCCCGGATACAGAAGGTAGCGATGCGCTTAAAGGTTCGGCCCGTTCTATCAAAGGCATTCATATTCGCGATATTTTGGCGCATGTTGATGCCACTAAACCAGGTTTAATCAGCGCCTTCGGCGGACATGCCATGGCTGCTGGGTTGAGCTTGTCAGCGGCAAATTTCGGCGAGTTTGAGCAGCAATTTGAAAGCTCTCTTAGAGCCCTAGTGAAGCCGGAAGTTTTTACCAATGTAATGGAAACTGATGGTGTGCTTGCGCTTGAATTTATGACCCTTGAAGTTGCACAATTATTGCGTCAATCCGGCCCCTGGGGTCAGTCCTTCCCAGAGCCAACATTTCATGGAGTCTTTGAAATCATCCAGCAGCGACTAGTTGGCGGAGCGCATCTAAAATTGATTTTGCAAGCAGAGCAAGGAGAGCCTGTAGATGCAATCGCTTTTTATCATACCGAAGCAGATATCGCTAATGCTAGAGAAATTGAAATAGTTTATAAGCTGGATGTGAACGAGTTCCGGGGCAAGGCTGATTTACAGCTGATTGTTGAGAAAATTCTTTAAGGAGCCTCTGGTCTATTCTGGGTGCCTAGGCGTACATCACTGTTTCATCTTAACCTCTGTAGTATTACCCAAAAATAAACCAATCGGTAATGCATAAAATGTTAGCTCGCCCAGTCTAAAAGGTAGTACTTCCTGCCCGGTATAGAACATAATGCCCTGTTTAAACACTTTGCCTGAGAATTCTGCCAATGTTGCCAGGCCTTTGAAATCTCGAAGCTGAACACTTGCAGAAGCTTTAACCTCAATACCAATTATATCGCCATTGCTTCGTTCTAAAACAATATCAACTTCGCGTTGTCGATTATCTCTAAAGTGGTACATGCCGACATCTTCTTCGGCCCATGATGC
>JAJRYF010000055.1 GCA_024275935.1 Gammaproteobacteria bacterium
ACACCCTTGCCGTTCAGCTAATCGTTCCCCTTGTCGGGCCGATAGCGGACTTTCACCGCCAAGTCATCCAACCACCACCACAGTGATCGGAACAGCGCCCGTCAAGGCGCTACGCGCCATGCCTGGCGCACCAAAAAAAAAGCCCCGGCGAAGTCGCCGAGGCTGGTTTAGTAATCTACACAACACCGCTACTAATGCTTCATTTTCTTCTTCCACTGCTGCAACGCTGCAATCTGGGCCACAGCTTCGGCAAGTTTAGACTGCGCTTCGGCTATATCTATTTCTCCCTGCTTATCAGCCAGGGCGCGTTCGGCTTCTTCTTTGGCGCTTATCGCCGCAGCTTCATCCAGACCATCTGCTCGAATAGCGGTATCTGCTAATACAGTTACCACATGCGGTTGAATCTCGATTATTCCGCCGGAGACATAGAAAAAATCTTCCCCGCCTTCTACCAACTTAACTCGCACTTGGCCGGGCTTTAGTCTGGTCAGTAGCGGGGTATGTCGGGGGGCAATACCTAGCTCGCCCATTTCGCCGGTCGCAAACACCATAGCTACTGTGCCAGAGAAAATCTGGCCTTCAGCGCTAACTATGTCGCAATGGATTGTATTTGTCATGGCTTATCTCCGCACTCAGATCAGGCTGCTTTTTCAGCCATTTCTTTAGCTTTTTCAACGGCTTCATCAATTGAACCAACCATATAAAACGCCTGCTCTGGCATATGGTCATAGTCACCATCGACAATACCTTTGAAGCCACGAATAGTTTCTTTCAGGCTTACATATTTGCCCGGTGAGCCGGTAAAGACCTCGGCTACAAAGAATGGTTGTGACAGGAAGCGTTGAATTTTACGCGCCCTGGCAACAATGGCTTTATCTTCTTCAGATAATTCATCCATGCCCAAAATGGCAATAATATCTTTCAGCTCTTTATACCGCTGCAACACACCCTGTACCGAACGGGCTACATTGTAGTGCTCGATTCCAATTACATTTGGATCCAGCAAGCGCGAGGTAGAATCGAGTGGATCAACCGCAGGGTAAATACCCAATTCGGCGATCTGGCGCGATAGTACCAAGGTTGCATCCAAATGCGCGAAGGTGGTGGCTGGAGATGGATCAGTCAAATCATCAGCTGGTACATAAACCGCCTGGAAGGAGGTAATAGAACCCTGCTTGGTTGAGGTGATGCGTTCTTGCAAGGCGCCCATCTCAGCTGCCAGAGTTGGCTGATAACCTACCGCTGATGGCATTCTGCCCAGCAGTGCTGATACTTCTGTTCCCGCCAAGGTGTAACGATAAATGTTATCAATAAACATCAATACATCACTGCCTTGGTCACGGAATTCTTCCGCCATGGTTAAACCAGTCAAAGCAACCCGCAGGCGATTTCCTGGTGGCTCATTCATTTGTCCGTATACCAGCGCTACTTTATTCAGTACATCGGCATCTTTCATTTCATGATAGAAGTCATTACCTTCACGGGTTCGTTCACCCACTCCGGCAAAAACCGAGAAACCGCTATGCTCTAACGCAATATTTCGGATCAACTCCATCAAAGTTACAGTTTTACCAACACCAGCACCACCAAACAGGCCAACTTTGCCGCCTTTGGAGATTGGCATAATTAAATCTACAACTTTAATTCCGGTTTCCAGTAGTTCAGTACCAGAAGCCTGCTCATCATAAGATGGCGCTTTACGGTGAATTGGCATGGTTTTATCTGCGCCAATTGGTCCGGCTTCATCAATTGGCCGACCCAGAACATCCATAATTCGCCCCAGCGTCTTGGGGCCAACTGGAACATTAATTGCTGCCCCAGTATTAACGGCTTCCAATCCTCGTTTCAGGCCATCGGTAGAACCCAGTGCGATTGTACGCACTACGCCATCACCAAGTTGCTGCTGCACTTCAAGCACGATTTCTGAATCTGTGATATTCAGGGCATCATAAATTTTAGGCATGCTATCGCGTGGAAACTCCACATCAATAACCGCACCAATTATTTGAACAATTCTTCCAGAGCTCATTTAACTCTCCTAATTACTAAGCTTTTAAATAGAGGCTACTCAACCGCTGCCGCGCCGCTCACAATTTCTGACAATTCCTGGGTAATAGATGCCTGCCTGGCTTTATTGAAAATCAGGCGCAATTCATCGATTAAATCTCCGGCATTATCGGTAGCCGCTTTCATTGCTACCATTCTGGCAGCATGTTCTGAGGCCAGGTTTTCCAATACCGCCTGATACACTAATGACTCCAGGTAGCGAGATAAAACCGTATCCAACAAATCCCGGGCTTCAGGCTCATAAATATAATCCCATAGATCAGTGATTTGCTCGTCATCACCCTTGGGCAATGGCAACAATGTATCCAGGGCTGGGTCCTGGGTCATAGTATTTACAAAATCGTTATATGCCAGCACTACCCGATCTAATGAACCATCGCGATAACCATCAGTAAGCACCTTAATTGGGCCGATTAAATCAGCAATTTGGGGTTTTTCACCCAAATCAATCGCGCTGGCTACCAAGTTAACTTTTAAATTTTTGAAAAACTGGGTAGATTTCTTACCGAAAGTAACCACATCAATTTCAACCCCTGCGTTTTGCAGGCTGGCGATTTCCTTCAAGAGCTTGCGGAACAGGTTGTTATTCAAGCCACCGCAAAGCCCACGATCACTGGAAATAACTACAAACCCTACTCGTTTAATTTCCTCGCGCTCAACCGTAAACGGATGCTTGTACTCAGGCTGGGCCTTCGACAAATGCGATATAACCTGGCGGACCATGCGCGCATAAGGACGCGAAAGCTGCATAAGATCCTGCGATTTGCGGATTTTGGCAGCCGATACCATTTGCAGTGCATTAGTCACCTTACGGGTGTTTTGCACACTGTTAATTTTAGTTGTGATTTCTCTAGAGCTGGACATACTCTTGCCTCATATACTCAATAGTTATCAACGCCTACCAGCTACCGGTAGCTTTGAAGTCTTCCAACGCAGCTTTAAATTGCGCAATCAAATCATCATTCCAAGCGCCTTTCTCGTTGATAGAATCAACTAGCGGCTGGTATTTATTTTCCATAAAGCTATGCAAAGCAGACTCACAATCACTAATTTTGGCAATCTCGACATCATCCAAGAAGCCTTCATTAGCGGCATACAGGGAAAATGCCATCTCGGCTATGCTTAACGGGCTATATTGGGCCTGCTTCATCAGTTCGGTTACCCGCTGACCACGCTCTAACTGAGCTCTGGTAGCATCATCGAGATCCGAGGCAAACTGGGCAAATGCCGCCAACTCACGATATTGGGCCAAGGCCAGACGCACACCACCACCAAGCTTCTTAATAGCCTTAGTCTGGGCAGCGCCACCTACGCGCGATACTGAAAGACCAGCGTTAATCGCTGGACGAATACCGGCATTAAACAAATCTGTTTCCAGGAATATCTGACCATCGGTAATGGAAATTACATTGGTAGGTACAAACGCGGAAACATCACCCGCCTGGGTTTCAATGATTGGTAACGCAGTCAAAGAACCAGTTTTACCTTTCACTTCACCGTTGGTGAACTTCTCAACATAATTAGAGTTCACCCGCGAGGCACGCTCTAACAAGCGTGAATGCAGATAGAAAACATCACCCGGATAGGCTTCACGACCCGGTGGGCGACGCAATAATAGAGAAACCTGGCGGTAAGCCCAAGCCTGCTTGGTCAGATCGTCAAATACAATCAAGGCATCTTCGCCGCGATCGCGGAAATACTCACCCATTGCGCAACCGGCATACGGGGCCATATATTGCATTGCCGCAGAATCGGAAGCACCCGCTGCAACTACGATGGTATGTGCCATCGCGCCATGCTCTTCAAGCTTGCGTACAACGCCGGCGATAGTGGACTGCTTTTGTCCAATCGCAACATAAATACAAACAACCCCGGTGCCTTTCTGGTTGATGATGGTATCGATAGCAACTGCTGATTTACCAGTTTGACGGTCACCAATAATTAGCTCACGCTGGCCACGGCCAATTGGCACCATAGCATCAATAGCCTTAAGGCCAGTTTGCATCGGCTCATCTACTGATTGACGCTCAATTACACCAGGAGCTACACGCTCTACTGGTGAGAAACCGTCATTTTCGATAGGCCCTTGTCCGTCAATTGGGTTACCCAGGGTATCAACCACCCGCCCTAGTAAACCCCGGCCAACTGGCACTTCCAAAATACGCCCGGTACATTTAACCGTATCGCCTTCGGAGATATGCTCATATTCGCCCAAAATCACTACACCAACAGAGTCGCGCTCCAGGTTCAGCGCCAGACCATAAGTCTGGTTGGGGAATTCAATCATCTCACCCTGCATGGCATCTTCAAGACCATGGATTCTAACGATACCATCGGAGACACTTACTACAGTACCTTCGTTACGAGCTTCGGAGACTACTTCAAACTGCTCTACGCGTTCTTTGATCAGTTCCGAAATTTCTGCTGGATTCAGTTGGGTTTGCATCTTCTTGCCTTTCCTGTTTATTTATGTCTGCCCGTTAATTGGCAGAGCTATGGATTATCCGTCTGCCAGTTTTACTGCCAGCTTGTTTAGTTCGCCCTGCAAGGAGCCGTCAATTACGGTGTCACCTGCGTGAATAACAGCGCCGCCGATCAAATCAGGGTCTACTGTTGTTTGTAGTTTAATTTCACGCTCAAACCGCCGCGTCAACGCTGTACTCATGCGTGTTTGCTGATCTGCTGAAAGTTTAACCGCTGATATTACCTGTACATCCAGCTGCTTTTCTTCAGCCTGACGCAAGCTTCTGTACATAGCCGCTATTTCCGGCATCAGCAAAAGCCGCTTGTTTTCAGCCAACAGGCGAATAAAGTTGACAAATTTAGGGGTGAAGTTATCGCCACCAGTAACCACTAGCATCTTCGCCACTCTGGCCTGCGAAACATTAGGGTTATTAATTAACTCACTAACATTATTATTGGCAACCATTATCGTTGTCGCCTCCAGCATTTGCGCCCACTGGGACAGTGCTGAACCTTCGCGCGCCAGATCAAAGGCCGCTTTGGCATAGGGTCTGGCTAGTTTGGTTAAATCGCTCATCGTATATTTGCTCTAGATCTCAGCGATCAGTTTTTCCAACAACTGCTCATGGGTTTTCGGGTCAATCTCTTTGGAGATCAATTTTTCCGCACCCATTACAGCCAGTGTCGCTACCGATGTGCGTAAGGCTTCGCGTGCATGGTTAGCACTTTGCTGAATTTCAGCTTCTGCCGCCGATACCTGGCGCTCTCGTTCGGCAATTGCTTCTTCTTTAGCTTCGCTAAGAATTTGGCTGCCACGCTGATTGCCTTGCTCGATAATTTCCGTAGCCTGGGAGCGGGCAGCAGTAGTAATACCCTGAGCTTCCAAATTAGCCGCATCTAATGCCTTAGCCGCTTCGTCAGAAGCTGCCAGGCCTTCAGCAATCTTAGCTCGCCGTTCATCCAGCGCCGTAATAATTGGCGGCCAAATATACTTCCAGCAAAACCAGACAAATACGCACATTGCGATGATTTGCCCGAAAAGTGTCGCATTTAAATTCATGCCATTACCTCGCTTTAGCCATTACCAAACCAGAGCCTGATCAGCCTGCCACTTTAGCCGCTTGCTCTGCAAGCTGACCTACAAAAGGGTTTGCGAAAGTAAAGAACAACGCAATACCAACACCGATCATAGCAACCGCATCAAGCAGGCCAATAGCGAGGAAGAACTTACCTTGCAGCATAGAAGCCAATTCTGGCTGCCGAGCAGAACCTTCCAGCAAGCGCCCACCAAGGATGCCTACGCCAATACCAACGCCAAGTGCGCCAAGACCAATTAACAGGGCAACCGAGATTGCTGTCATACCAATTACAAATTCCATGATTTTCTCCTACATCCGTTACGGATTATTGCTAATTACAATTAAAAATAAATTAAATCTAGTGTTTTTCGTGTGCCATGCTTAGATAAACTATGGTCAGCATCATAAAGATAAACGCCTGCAGCACTACAATCAGTAGATGGAATACCGCCCAACCAAAGTGCAATGGTAATTGCACCAGACCCAGCATAGCGATCAAAATAAATATCAGTTCACCTGCATACAGGTTGCCAAACAGCCTCAGCCCTAAGGATACCGGCTTGGCGATCAAGCCTACCAACTCCAAAATCAGGTTAATTGGGGCAAAAATAATTTTCCAGATCAGCTTGTCTGCTGCAAATGGTTGCCCCATTAACTCGCCCATAAAGCCCCCAACACCCTTGATTTTGATACTGAAGAAAAGAATCAAAACAAAGACAGCGAGCGCCATTCCCATGGTGGCATTAATGTCGGTTGTCGGAACCACTTTCTGGAATTTAATCCCAACCAAAGCGGCTAACTCAGGAAGAATATCTACCGGTATAAGGTCCATTGTATTCATGAGTAAAACCCAGACGAATATGGTCAAGGCTAGAGGTGCGATCAGCTTGCTGTCACCGTGAAAGGTCTCACGCACACTGGTATCTACAAACTCCACGACAGCTTCAATTGCTGCCACCCCGCGCGAGGGCACACCAGCTTCGGCTTTTTTAGCTACCCGGCGAAACAACCAACAAAAAACCACACCCAAAAATACTGACCAGAACATGGTATCAACATTAATCGCCCAAAACCCCATAGCCGAGGCCTGTTCTGCACTTTCAGCAAACCCCCAGCTTCCATCCGGATGCTGGCCGTAGGTCAGGTTGGTCAGATGATGGCGAATATATTCGCCTGATGTCAGTTCGCCGTTTTCGCTAGCCATGCTCGTTCGTTACCCAATCGCCAATTATTAATCGGCTTTTTCGATGTTTTTAGTTACTTCTGTCGGTACCTTATCACTCTGGTCCCGACCTATAAATTTCAAGCCCACTAGATTTACCAGCAGACATATAATATATCCCGCAAAAACCGCAATCGCATTCAGCGGTCTTAGCTGTGAGAACACCAATGCAAATAGTGCTCCGGTCATTATTAATTTAATCGCCTCGCCTTTATACGCAGCGCTTACAAAACGCCCAGCATCTTGTTCCGGGTCGCCACTGCTCTGGCGCGACTGCAAATACAAACTGCTCGCAAACCAGGTATTTGGCAGAACGCATACCAAGCCACCCGCCAGCAACGAGTACGCGGTAACCGGACTTGCGAATAACCCAAACACCGCCGCTACTAAAGTGGCGATAAACTGGGCCAACACTAGTGGCAATGCCGTTTTCATGCGCAATACCCACCAATTTTCAAGATACCCAGATAGCCATTAATAATTAAGTATTTAGCTATCACCGACGCTACAGTTTATGCAATTCTTAAAATAAGAGGCTCGCCAACATCAAATGTTATTCGATGAAAACCAAGCCCGCGACCTTATCCGGCTAATTATAGCAGTTAGACCTATTTCGGGGCAATGCAGATGGCATAAATATTTCTATAGGCAAGCCCGATGACAACGGCCAAAATTATGCCATTGTGGAAAATGTGGTGAGCTGCCGCCTATACTTACAATAGAACTTCTGTTTTGTAGCTTCTTTAAGCCTACAAACAAGAAAAAGGGCGGATACTACCAAGGCAACTCGGTTCCATCTGTATGCCAAAAACCGCCAGTGTTCTGCATATTCAGCTCATCAATTCTCTGAATCAGACCCCGTGCTGATTCATCAGCGTTGATCAGACCATTACCGCCGGTCATTTCGGTTCTGACATACCCCGGATGTAACAAGGCCACTGCAATTTCTTGTTGTTTTAAATCTTCTGCCAAACAACGCCCAACCATATTGACAGCCGCCTTGCTCATTCGATACCCGTATTGACCGCCTGAGGTATTATCCTGCATCGAACCCATTCGGCTGGTGATGATGGCAATCTTTGAGCCACTGTCTAAATTGGGCAGAAAACTTTGGCATACTCGTAGAGGCCCCAGGGTATTTACCTCGTATTGGCGACGCATCGAGTCAAAATCCAGGTCATCCAAACCCATGCTGTCTAATATGCCGGCATTATTTATCAGAATATCAATTTTTTGCTGCTTGAGTTTTTCGGCCAATTTCCTGACAGAATCTGCATCACCTACATCGAAATGCGTTTCAACCTGAATATTTAATTCGTCTAATTCTGGACTGGATTTCCTGCAGGCAGCTATAACCTGCAGGCCTTGTTGCCTGAACTGTTTTGCCATTTCCAAGCCAATGCCGCGATTGGCCCCGGTAATTAATACTGTTTTCATGCTTCTTCCCACTCCTAAAATCCTATAATGTATCTTATGGTTAAAAGAATTTTACTTTACCTTGTCATCTTTTATGTTGGTTTTGGCTTGCTTTTGTATTTTAAGCAGGACAGTTTGCTGTTTTACCCTACCGAAGAGCTGAATGTTGCTGATGTCAGGGTTCAGAACTTTACCAACCAAAGCCAAACCATCAAAGCATTTGTTTTAAACCCTGGTTTAGACGATGCCATTATTTATTTTGCGGGTAATGCTGAAAGCGTGGGCAAACTGACTGATTATTACCGCCACATTTTTCCACATGAAACCGTCTACCTGATTAATTATCGTGGTTATGGAGGAAGCACTGGCGAGCCCTCAGAACCGGCTTTTTTCTCAGATGCACTACATATTTATGACCAGATTAAATCGCAACATCAAACGATATCCATCATCGGCAAAAGTCTTGGCTCTGGAGTTGCAACCTACCTGGCCTCGCAAAGAGAGATATTTAAACTGGTATTGATCACACCATTTGACAGCATTACATCGCTTGCCCAACAGAAATTTCCTTTCTTCCCTGTAAGCTGGGTGGTCACAAATGAATTTGACTCGATGCAATACGCAAAGCAAATCAAGGCTGAGGTGCTGGTGTTTATTGCTGAAAACGATCAAATTATACCGCCTGAACACAGCAACAAACTTTTGCAGATTTTGCCAAATACACAAAGCCATTATTTAAAAAACACCAACCATAACAGCCTCACCAATTCAGCTGAGTATTCGCAGCTACTTGTGCGGTTTTTTAACAAAAAACCCTAGATTATTAACCTTTTAGGGTGGAGATTCATATCCTAATTAAGCACTGCAAGTTTCTTACTCGAGAAGCACACCCTAGCTAATTACTAACCCTTGAAACCCTTGTGAAATCCTTGGACAGGCACCCCCTTGATGGGAATTCTCAGTCAGTTGCTTTTGGTAACAATTTTTGACGTGGGATGTTTAACTTATTTCCAATTTTTTGTTTATCTCGAAAATTAACATCATGCACTAAACAGTGATTTACAATCATATGGTTCAATATTTTCTTGGCGGTTTCTGAGAAATTATCGTTGTCAATAACTTCAACAATATTATTTATTTGAAGGTTTTTGTTATACCACATGAAGATACCATGTTTAACCAAGAAAGTAGCCGGTGTATTTTCTTTGTCACAAACTCTCACGATAACATTAGTTAACATATCAGAACCCAGTGAGTGCACAATTTTGTTTATCAGACCGTACATGATTAAGAAATTCATATTCCAGAATATAGTTTTTGACAGTTTTTTTAAGTCTTGAGAGCTTGGTTTAGAGATTTTTTGTTTGTTCTTTTTTCGTTTTTCGGTTTTTGTTTCAATAATGCTTTTCACCCTTGATGAAATATAGTCAACATATTTCTCTTGATCTTTTTCTATCATCTCAATAAATGAGTTCAGAATCCTTAAATGAACGTTCATTGCTTCTTCAAAAATTAATTCGAGACGTTCTTTTTTCAATGAGCCTGCTCGATTCTTAATAATTCTGCCCATGACCTCAACAGTTTTGATGGCTCTTCGGAGTTCAATAGTTAGTGCGTCATCATCGTCACCATCATTTATCTCATTCTCATTATTGTTTCGTTCTAATTGATCTTCCTTATCCTGAGTAATTAAAATTTTATCACGCTCATTTTCCGGTGTTGAATTTCCAAGAGGTAAGGCTGCATTGATGATTGTATCAATATGTTTGTCGAGGAAATCTATTTCGTCTTTTTTTAATGTTGCATGTGTCTGCTTATTGAACAATGCACTAGCATTTAATGTAATCTTATCTAGTATGTCTTCATTTTTTGAGTGGTGTGAAATAAAAATAGCGATATATGCATTTTCATCTGTCTGTAAATTTGTGATTATTTCTTTAATTATTTCGCTATTATTCTCGATATGTTCAGAGATATATTTTGCTACAAAAAAATAATACAAATATTGATAGCAAAATGAGTAATTGCCGCAACTATCTTCAGCAATAATGCTTGTCTTATGTAGCTTGTTGAGTAGCGTTTCTTCTTTGATCGGTAAATTGAATTTACCTAAATATTGTTTCATAAATATATCGAATTCATAAGGTGATAATTCTTGTTTTTTATTTGAATAAAAAAAGAAAGAAAGTTCAGTGAGGTAGTTTATATATGTATCAATTACTTCATTCTCTACGCCCGCCTTAACCAAATATAGGTATATTAATGCTTGGTAACAATGTCCCTGCGAAGTTATTTCCTGATCAAGTGGCTTTCCTAATGCTTCACTAGTACTAATAACTGATAGTATAAAGAATGGGTAAGCTGGCATGATGCCGCTGCCAATGACTTTGCCTAAGGTAGCATTAACTAATTCGGTGGTTTTATCGTGAGAGTGATATCGTTTATCTGCTTCGTTAACAGCCAAGCTTGTCCACTTTTTAATCAACTCACTTCTTAAGGATGGCTTTAGCTCACTAATCTTGTAATGTGAGAATGATTCAATAATGCTCTCATCTTTCATGTTTAAACTAAATATATCATCAACAACTATAATCTGATATTTATATTTGGCTAGAGCTTTTATATTCTTTTCTTTATGCTTAGCATTATGGAAGTCGTCAATGATTGGAATTATTTTATCTTTTTCAACCTGATCTAAATCTATATTTTCATACTGTTGTGAAAAAGCATTGGATATTTTGTTATCTAGTTTTCCCAAAAAACTCTTATTTTTATCTGCCACATATACTGGAAAATAGTTCTTATTTCTCAATTCCAAAAATATTTTTTTGCAAAGCGTTGTTTTCCCCGATTGTTTTTCGCCTGCAATAAGGATTTTCGAATAATTAACAATATTATGAATTACTTTTTCAGAGCTTTCACTGTTTCTATACTCTCTTAAGTCATCATATTTTTTTAAAGTTGGATAAACAAACACATCATTTAGGCATACTTTCTCTTTGTGTTTATGTGCATTCGTCAGCATTCCGGTGTTTTCTAAAAATGAAAGAAATGTCTCAGTTATTTTGGCATTTTTCAAAGTTAATTCAAGATCTACTGATTTTTTTAAACCCTCGTAGACAACATTCCATCCATCGCTTAAGTTTTTATAACTATTGATGGGATTACCATCTGTGGGTAACACCAATAGTCTAGATGTTCCTGATATGTCTTTCCAGCCACAGGCTTCTAAAATTATTGAAATTACAACAACTCCTTTTTCTTTTCGCAACTCGTGAGCCCTTATCATTTCTTTGTTACAGGCATCTGAAGAAAGGTAGTTCGCTGAGATAAACAAACAGATTATGTCAGCGCCTTCAATTGACTCATCTATTTTATCTTGATAATCTTGCCCTGCAATTACCTGACGATCAGAGACAATGTTTACTGATCCAGAAGCTCTAGTCGTTAGGGGTGCCATGTGCTTGTTGAAAGTATCCACACTATCTTCATCGAGGTGCGAGTAACTAATAAATAGGTTTAGATTAATCATTTTTTATATCTTCAAGTGGTGTATCCATTATATAGTTAGGTAAAATCATTCAATATAATTAACATTTTATATTATTGGATAGGTCAATGAGAGAGATTTCTTCAAGGGTGAGCTCAAAGAGCTTATAAATATTTATGTCAAGTTGTGTTTCCAGTCTGTTGATTTGTTGGTTTAGCTGAGCTATTTTTTCTTTTTCGGTCTCGAAGTAGTCTTGCCAGTCGTTGCGTTCGGCTATGGGGATGGTGGTTTTGAAACTGGTTTTAATGGCTTTTTGCAGCTCGTTGAAATCAAGTAACCACCAGTTTTTTAGTTTGGTGTTGAGTTTTGCCTCAGTTTCTGGCGGGCAGAGGTCTGGTAGGCGGCGGCGGAAGTTGTTTTCTATTTTGTAGCGTTGTTCGGTGATGGCTTGGCATTTCTCGGCTATGCTGCCTATAACTGATATATGTTCTTTTGACGCGGGTGGTATTGGGAGTGTTTCAATATACTGTGCACGCAATTCATAGTACCCACCACGCACAAATGGACATAATGCCTTGATAAGAAACCAGTATGTTTTGCTATTAAGTAGGCCTAAAATAAACCAATCATCAGTTGGGAGTATATAGCTCTTATCATTTGAGTATGAGCAGCTCGTATTGCAGTGGAAAAGTGGTGCAGGGCAAAAATGTGCATACTGAATTTTAGGTTTTTCAAAGGAACTATAATACGCACAAGCTCGCAGCTCCCACCAAAACTCGCCTTTATCAGAGCGTTTACGGGCTTTCTCCGCAAAAGGTTCCAGCCACTCGGAAATAGCTCCATAGTTTCGTTGTAGCCACGGCCATGCTTCATCTTCAGTAAGGATATCTTCTGTGCCTTTGCCCATCATCTTGCGAGTGCTATGTTTTGGTATAGCGATAATCCATAAGCCCCGTGGTTGTGAATGCCATTTTTTTAAGTCTTTACCCTCTAAAAACGGCTTTAGCAAAGTGCTTGAGTGTGGATCAGCAGTAATAATCTTCTTGTATGTTTCACCATCAATAACAAAGGCAGCATTAAGCCCCGTTTTAATACCATAAAGGGGTGAACCATAAGCCTCCTTGAGGCTTGGGTAACCCTGGCTTAGTTTTTCTCGTAACCGGGAGAGCTTTTCATCTTCAACTTGCCAACTCATTCCACTTAGCCTGGTTTGCTGCATCAGGCCATGCTGTTGGGAGAAATACTGTGATAAATTTAGCGGCAATTGATCTTTTAATTGCAGGATTTCAATTAAACCCTCTGCTTTTTTGGGGCTGTTTTTCAGCACCACGATAGCCGGATAAGTGGTGACCCCTTCAAAAATCTGCAGATCACCAAAATCAACAATTTTTTCTATACTGGTTTTTTCTGCTAAAAATCGGCGCAAAGCCTCACCTGACCCGGTTTTGAAGAAGGTGGAAGAGGATATATAACTCATCCGGCCTGCGGGTTTTAGTATTCTGTAACCCAGCTCAAAGAAATAGGCGTATAGATCGGCTACGCCGTGGTAAACCGCATAGTTTGCTTCTAGCCAGGGTTTAATCTCGCTGAATAGTTCCTGCCTTACATAAGGCGGGTTACCCAGCACGACATCAAACCCACCCTGTTTGAAAATATCCGGAAATGCAGCTTTCCAGCAAAAGCTTTCTCCCGGCGCGGGTTGATCCAGCCCCAGGCTGTTGCCAGCAATCAGGTTGTGATCGAGGCTGGTTAGTGATTTTCCTCTTTCTGCGGTTTTTAGCCAGAGCGAGAGTTTGCTGATCTCGATGGATTCAGAATTAATATCCACGCCATACAGATTGTTGCTGAGAATTTCTTTATTGAGATCCAACATGGAATGCTGACCGGTGAGTTCTGCCAGCTTATCATTAGCACGCTGGTATTCAGCCTGTAGGTAGTCGAAGGCGGCCACCAAAAATGCGCCTGAGCCGCAAGCGGGATCGACTACTTTTATATTTTGCAGGGTTTTCTGCCAGGCATACCAGAAGCGAAGTTCGGTTTTAGAACCCTTTTTCCATTGAATACTTTGGTCTTTTTTGAACTTGCCGTAGTCTACAAGAAGCTGCTCAAAGCGCTCATTAATATGGCTGCCTAGTGTGTGTTCTACGATAAAGGCAGTTATGTGGTCGGGGGTATATACAATGCCTTGGCGCTTGCGTTTACCGCTAACTGCGCGGGATTTTTGTACTGGCTCTGGCAGCTTACCTTGTTCAATTTGGCTGCTCAGGATTTCAAGGTCAGAAATACTTTGCTCAAAAATATGCCCAAGCACGGTAACAGAAACCTCAGAGTCGAAATCATACTTGGCAAGCTCGTTTACTGCATGGCAAACATCATCGGCAACAGTTAAGTTATCAAGTAAGCTATCGGTTGCAAACAGGCCGCCGTTATAGGCAGGGATAGACAATGAGCTGTTGCCTTGGTCGATGGCACGAAACAGACCTTTGAAGTTCTTGTATATGGGCTGCGGGTTGTAAGGGTCGGCGTGTTCAAAAGCTTGTTGAATACTGAACTCTGGAATCAGTCCTTTATCTTCGGCGAAGGCGACAAAGAGGAAGCGATCCAATAGTTTTTGTGCGGGGGCAATCAGTTCGGTAGCACTGGTATTTGGGTTATCCCTTATAAGATGGGTTATGAGGTGTTCACGCAGATTTTTATAATCAGCATAAAGCTGTGTGGTTATTTCTTTATCTGCCAACAAACTTTGATTAAGCAATTGTTCGGTTTTACCACTGAGCAAATTGTCTGCGTGCAGTAATAGAATAAAACGGGCATATTTTTGTGGGTTGGTAAGCTCTGCGAGTTTAAAGGTTTCGTATACCAAGGAAGTTTCACTAACGGCATATAAACGCAGTTCAACATAATTTGAAACCAGCACCCATTTTGCGCCTTTAATATCGCGGGCGTATTCCCAAGCCTGCTGTACCGGAGTTTTGTGCCTGCCGGGCATAATTGCATCAAGGTCTTTGGTTTTTGCACCTTTTAACTCAAATGGAGCAAGCAGTGTATCGCTAGCTTTATCATCAGTGAAGTGCCCAAGTGCTAGATCAACCGCGCCTCTGGCAACGGGATATTCCCGTGAGATTGTCCATTTTTCAGAACTGCCAAAAGGAGTGTAGCCAAGCACCTGCGCCATAATGTGCTGAGTGAAGGGCGCGTGTATTGCAACTTCGCTTTGGTTTTGCAAGCTACCGCTTTCAATTTTCTCTTTCCAGCTCTGTAGTATTGGAAGATGCTCGGCTGGTATATTTTGCGAGTGGGCATTCAGCGCTTTTATTATTACTTTTTCATGGAAGAGTGGCATTGAGTCCCCTTTGGTAATCTATTTTGGAATAGATAATTGCATATTACAAGATTTTTTGCTCATTTAGATTAGGTTTATGAACTCCTTTAACCTATCTGCAGTAATTACCAGACCTTGTGCAGCTAGGGTTTCTAGGTATTCGTCTGCAGATTTAGCGGGGTTAGCTAATGCAGCTCTATGTTGTTTGGCTGCAGTAATAACATAACCCTGGTGTAAATCTAACTGGTGTTCGATAAATACATCCGGGTGCATGGGTTCCATACCAAACGTAGCTAATGTTTCACTTGGAAAATCTTTTAAATTAAAAGTGACTATTATTTGTGCGTGGCTGCGTATGGCTGCCGCAAGCACATGCCTATCATTGGGATCGGGAAGGCTTAGGCTATTTATGAGGTTTTCGTGACCTGTGATTAATGAATCTGGGATTGCTTCATTCATCAGCCTGCGAGTACGGATGAGCTGCTCTTCTAGTTCCGGTCGTTTTACTAACAAGTTTCGTGTCCATTCATCATGGATTTGATTAGACCACTTCGCCGCGAACAGACCGGTTGTGGCGAGGCGCATGAGAAAGTCCCTAAGCGGTGCCGGGTAGAGGACACAAGCATCGAAGAGAACAATAAAACGCATTAATAGCCCATATTATGCTCTTGAGCTTGTGCTGTCAGTTCGTCGAGCTTGTTATGGCTTTCCTGGTCGCGCGTTTGTTTATAGTCAATGATTTCTTGATAGCGCACCCGCCTATGAGTGCCGATTTTAGTAAATGGTATTTCGCCATCTTCCAGCAGCTTAACCAGGTGAGGACGAGATACATTCAGTATGTTGGCTGCTTGCTGAGTCGTTAGCTCTGCCTGTGTTGGCACAATGGTAACGGCGTTACCCTTAGCCATTTCAGCAAGCAAATCTCTCAATAAGTAAATGGCCTGTCTTGGCAGTATAAGATCCATGTCATCCAGGTGTATTCTGGCGCGCTGAGAGTCAGGCGAATTTGCGAGCAAACGGCTAAGTTCAGTAGCACTTGCGTGTGCCAGGAGTGCATCTTCCGTATCAGGTAATTTAGGCGGCTGGTTTGCGACATTCATAGTGGCCACTCCATTGGATGGTTTGTTTCAGGTTCTATTTTATTCGAAATAAACGAAAACCACAATAGATGCGTTGTTTAGTGTTAGTAGCAGATAACTTGCCGCAAATACAGAGTGGAGCAGAGCAAAGCGGCGTATTTACGGTCAATGTTGATACGATTGTTAGGGCTTTTGATGCCATGAAATATCAACTTTACGATGCTGTGAGATACAGTCGCGTAAGTATAAATTTATCAGGCTTTGATATGGGACTCCGGAATCTTCAGCCATGTCTTTAAAATAATTGATTACATCCTCTCCAAGCCGCATTGTTACAGGCTTTTTGAGCTTTGAGGCATAGGGGTTCTTGCGTGATCTCATTTTAGATAAATCATATTCTTTTTCCATTATGTTTCACCTTTATAGAGCTTGCGCTCTTTTGCTGTTGCTTTACGTGCTGATATGATTCTAATGAGATTGCCAGCTTGTTTTTCACAGTGGCTAATAAGCAAAATTTTTGATTGATTACTCAGGCCTAAAATAAGAAATCTATCTTCTTGTTCTGAATTTTCATCATCAAAAAATTGGATGGCAAAGTCATCGTAAAATACAGACTGTGCTTCTTCGAAGGATATGCCGTGCTTCCTTTTGTTTGATGTTGCTTTTGCTGGGTCCCATTCGAACTCAATCATAAATACATTGTATTTACATTCGAAGGAATGTCAAGTTTCTTTTCTAGAGTTGTTTAGCATGTGTGAGAGATAACTTTTTATATGGTTGAGGCTCGCTGGATAGCTTATTTAATATGTTCTAAAATTCCTTCAAACTCATCACTGGAATTATATTGAATAATTAATTTACCACGACCATTAGCCTGGTGCTGAATTTGCACTCTGGCACCGAGTTGCTCGGTGAGCTTGTCTTGTAAGCGCTGGATATCCGCACTAACTCTACGGGCAGGTGGCTTTGCCGGCGTACCAGTTAGCAGGCGCCTTACCAATTGCTCGGTTTGGCGGACATTTAAGCCTTTGTTGATAACTGTCTTGGCAGCGGCCAATTGTTGATTCAGCGGCAGTGCCAGCATAGCTCGAGCGTGACCCATATCCAGCTGCTTCTTATCAACTAACTGTTTAACTTCAGCCACCAAATCCAACAAACGCAGTAAGTTACTAACTGCAGGGCGGGTCCTGCCAACTGCATCTGCTGCCTGCTGGTGGGTGAGGCCAAACTCATCCAGCAGTCGTCGTAGGGCTGTAGCCTCTTCCAGTGGGTTCAGGTCTTCACGCTGAATATTCTCTATCAACGCCATGGCGATGGTGTCTTCATCGGCCACTTCACGAATTACTGCCGGAATGGTGTCAATCTGCGCCAGCTGGCAGGCACGCCAGCGCCTTTCGCCTGCAATAATCTCATATTTGCCAGCACTAAGCGGGCGCACCACTATTGGTTGCACCACCCCTTGGGCGGTAATCGAATCAGCCAATTCCTGCAGTCGGTCCTGATCCATTATTGAGCGCGGCTGATAGCGGCCCGGTTGCAGCAAGTCTAAAGACAAGTCCTTGAGTTGGTCTTTGCTGCTGGTGCTGCTATTGGTCAGGCCTCCGCCAATCAGCGCATCCAGGCCTCGTCCCAGCGCCCGCTTGTGGGCTTTCTTGCTAGCTTTCTTAGACATATATATTCCTTATTACCGTTTTCCGGCACGGCGAATCATCTCGCCTGCCAGACCAAGATACGCAATTGCGCCTTGCGACTTAGGGTCATATTTAACCACCGACAGACCATGGCTTGGGGCCTCGGCAACGCGCACATTGCGCGGCACTATGGTACGGTAAACCCGCTCACCAAAATGCTCAATCAATTGCCTGGATACCTCGTTAGATAAGTTATTTCTGCCATCAAACATAGTTCGCAACAGGCCTTCAATCTGCAAGTTAGGGTTAATTCTCCCCCGCACCTGTTCAATAGTCTTGATTAAAGCGGCCAAACCCTCAAGCGCGTAATATTCGCACTGCATAGGAATCAACACCCCGTCAGCTGCGGTTAACGCATTCAGAGTGAGTAAATTCAAAGACGGCGGGCAGTCTATAATAATATATGCATACTCGCCGCTAACTGCGCTTAAAGCCACGCTCAGAACCATCTCCCGATCAGCAACCTCCATTAAACCGACTTCTGCGGCTACCAGATCATTAGTTGTTGGCAGTAGGCTGTAACCTGTCTTTTCCAGGGTTATAATTGCGGCATCAATACGGCACTCTTGCAGCAGCACCTCCAGCGAAGTCCACTCCAACTCCTGAGGATTGATACCACTACCGACAGTAGCATTGCCCTGTGGATCCAAATCCACCAACAAAACTCGCTTCTTCATTTCTCCCAAAGCTGCCGCCAGATTAACCGCCGTGGTAGTTTTACCTACCCCGCCTTTCTGATTAGCTACTGCGATTATTCTTGCCATGATGGACCCTTACAAATTTATTTTCTGGTGATAACCAGCAGGTGTCGCTCTGCTGCTACCCCGGGAATATTTAACTTCACGCTCTCTTGCAGCTTAAAAGCCTCTGGTATCTCAGCTAACTCGGCCTCAGGCCAGCGTCCTTTTGCCGCCAGCATACGCGTATCAGCTGCAAACAGGTGGCCGGTTTGCTCCAGCAGTAGTGGCAATGCTGCCACCGCGCGAGCGGTAATCATCGCTGGCCGTGACTCGCTTTGCCAGTCTTCAGCACGAGCCTCAACTACCTTGATATTTTCCAGACCAAGCTCGCGCCGTACCTGGCGTAAAAACCGGCACCGTTTGCCTAAAGAATCCAACAGCGTAACCTGTAACTCCGGTCTGGCAATAGCCAATGGCACCCCTGGAAGGCCGGCACCACTACCAACATCCAGTAGCGACTCCCCAGCCAGCCAGGGCAATAATGCCAAAGAATCCAGCAAATGCCGACTTATCATTTGGTCGGGCTCACGCACCGCGGTTAAATTATAGGTTTTATTCCAGCGAGCCATTAACTCAACATAAACCAGCAGTTTATCAATAGCAGCTGGCTCCAGGCTTATATCCAGCGCCTGAAGGCCCTTTGTCAGCTTGGTTCTGAGCATGTTACTTGATTTGTATTAAACCCGTATGTTTGAGCTTCTTGGTCAGCAAGTCAATAAATTCCTTGTTGGTATTGCGGTACTCAGGATCAGTGGTTTCGGTGAACATTAACCAAACCGGCTTACGCAAGGAAAAATCAACCAACCGGGTCTCCAGGTAAAATTGCTGCTGGGTAGCGGTGTAGTCATAAGCCCCGCTACTGATGGTGTAGACATCCGCATACGGGTGTATCCAGTTGCTACTAACATCCAGCCCCCATGCAGGCCGCACATATTTTTGCATTTCTTTGCCACCACCAACGGAAGTTACATATATTGTGAGTACGGCATCTATGCCTTCATTACCAAACGCTGTTATTACCTTTTCCAGATCAAGCTTTCTGCCAGATAAATTCGGCAGAATATAGCTGGGGAAGGTATTTAGCCCCTGGGTCCGCAGATGCCTGGCTATTGCAGTTTCAAACCCCTGGCGGCGCATGGAAACCGAGGCAGCAACATAAACTGCGATTTTGTCGAATTTCTTCAGCCCATCAATATCCGGATCAATCCATTCCTCTTTCAACTTGACCTTAGCAAAGGCAACTCCGGTGATCAGCAACAAGCTCAAAACTATGCTGGCAGTGCGTAATATTTTCATTCTTTCTCCAAAATCCAGCATCCAGGCTGGCGTAGATATAGTCAATGTTACTATTTTAGCCTGAATTGATTGTCTACATAGCCTCTATCTGGGAATTAGGGCTGAAGGGGTAGTCGGTACAATATCGCCCTAAGTGTTAGCTCGGCAAAAACCCCTACCTGCCCACCATCCTGACTAAATTAAACGGGGTTGTTCTAAGCGCAGCAATTTACTTTTGGTTGGCAGCCCGCCTGCGTAGCCAACCAGTTTGCCATTACTGCCAATGATGCGATGGCAAGGAATCATAATGCCGATGGCATTCGCACCATTGGCACTGGCTACGGCGCGAACAGCGCTGGGGTTGCCTATGGATTCGGCCAATTCAAGATAGCTGGCGGTTTCACCGTAAGGAATTTCTAGCAGAGCTTGCCAGACTGACTTTTGAAACTCTGAGCCTATCGTTAGCAGTGGAATAGAAAAAGTTTTGCGCTCGCCACTGAAATACTCTTCCAGCTGGTTGCGAGTAGCTGCTAAAACTTCATTATCTTGCTCGATATATTTAGCCTTCAGGCCTGCCTGCAGGCGTTTATCTATAGCGGTTCGCATTTTTCTATAGCGAAAATCGAGTAGGCACAATTGTTGGTCAAAAGAGCCAAGAATAAACTCACCAAATTTGGTTTTGAAAGTCTGTGTTTGTATATGCATTTTTACGAAAATGATGTTTTTAGAATGACTCTAACTATACCATGATGGTATTTCAGGTAATGTAGCGCGATAAAAAACTCGGTTGTAAAGCCACATTAGTAAAGTAACTCCGGTAACAATACAAAACGATATCCCTTTGCGCGGAGTTTCTTGATTATTTGCGGCAGCGATTGCCTGGAAATATTATTTTTTGAGCCTAATACATGCAGCAAAATAATTGACCCTGACGAAACCTTGCTTACCACATGCTCTACCATCAAATCTGCGTTTGCGCTTATTTTTGAATATGATTCTGGCTCCACATCCCAGGTTACTGTGGTTATCCCTTGTTGCTGCAAGTAGTAAGGCAACACAAATAATTTCTTACCATACGGTGGACGGAAAAAGATCTCTCCTTGAAACCCTGCAGATCGGATTTGTTCATTAGTGCGCTCAACTTCGCGCTTTATTTCTGAGTATGTTTTGAATATAAGTCGGTCGTGTGAATATGCATGATTTCCTAGCGCATGGCCAGCCAATACCAGCTTTCTTGTGTCACCCGGAAGTGCTTCAATCCCCCGACCATTCAAAAAGAAAGTGGCTTTCACATTGAGCCCTTTCAGGATGGAGATAACTTCATTGGTATGCTTGCTATTCCAGGGGCCATCATCAAAGGTAAGCGCGACTATTTTTTCTTCAGCCTCAACTCTGTTAACAATCTCGCCAAAAAACTGGAAGCTTCGGGCTTTACTGACCTTCCAGAGCAAGCCTGCTAATAACGATAGAACAAGTACAGCAATTAGAGTTTTCTTCATCGCGCCCACCAATTATCGAACCCAAACCCGGAATTTTTACCCGAAAACATCAAGCACCACCCGGCGTTACCATTGACAACAACTTCTCGACAGTGCGGTAGTTTCTCACAGTGGTCGCAACTCCTAAATACTTTTCTGCGTTCGCGCCCAGTTTAGAGTGGGCCCTTCCAATTCCACCACTTTAACAACTCCTGATTATGAGCAGCGTTACTGTTACTCATAATAAGTCCGGAGCCTAATAACTTTAATGATGCCGCAATGCTCTCAAGCGTACGGTGGTAAGCCCTTACCACACAGTTATCGAAAATTATTTCTGGCTATGAATCTGTAAATCCAGTTCTTCAGCAAAATGACAAGCAACTTGAGCCTGCCCATCCAGTCGCCGCAAGGCTGGAACATCTGCCGCGCAGCGTTCACGCGCCCACTTGCAGCGAGTCCGAAAAACACAGCCAGATGGTGGGCCTAATGGTGAAGGGGTATCGCCATAACTACTAAGATCCATTTTGCTACGCTCAATCTTCGGATTCGGTACTGGTACCGCCCGCATTAAGTCAGAGGTATACGGGTGCCGGGGCTGGGTATAAATTTCTTCCCGTGGCCCTAGCTCCATAACTTTGCCCAAATACATCACCATAACCCGTTCTGAAATCGACTTGACCACACTCAGGTCATGAGCAATAAAAATTAACGATAAACTGAGTTTTTTCTGCAAATCTTTTAGCAGATTAACAATTTGTGCCTGAATAGAAACATCCAGAGAAGATACCGGTTCATCGCAAACCACCAAGCGCGGGTTTAGGATTAAAGCTCGGGCAATACCAACCCGTTGACACTGGCCCCCCGAAAACTCATGTGGAAAACGATTTAGCTGGCTTGGTAACAAACCGACCAATTGCATCATCCCTTTAACCCGCTCTTCAATTTGAACTGCTGCCATCCGTGGATAAAAGTTGCGTAAAGGCTCGGCAATAATTTCACCAATATTCATCCTTGGGTTCAGAGAGGCCACTGGGTCTTGAAAAATAATTTGCAGCTCTTTGCGTTTCTCGCGCAAATAAGCAGGCTCCATTTCGTTCAAGACCTCGCCACGCCACAGCACTCTACCCCGGGTAGGTGACTGGAGCCCAAGAATTGCCCGCGCCAAGGTAGATTTACCGCAACCGGATTCTCCCACAATGCCCAGGGACTCACCTGGCGCCACCTCAAAACTAACCCCATCCAGAGCTTTTAGTGCGGTAGTTTGAGGGTGTAACCAGTCCCCCGTATTAATCGGATAATGCACATGCAGATCCTGCACCTTTAATAGTGGCTGCACAGACTTACTCAACTGATTCACCTAAATGGCAGCGTAACTGATGCCCTTCACCCACCTCGGTAACCTCGGGCATTTGTATACAGGCATCATATGCTTGTGAACAGCGACCTCGAAACGGACAACCAGCAGGTAGGTTTGACAAGTTAGGCGGGTTGCCCGGTATCGGGTGCAAATCATAGTCACCTGGCTGATCTAGTCTGGGTACAGCTTTAAGCAAAGCTTGAGTATATGGGTGGCGCGGCCGATAAAAGATTTCATCTACCGGTGCATATTCCATCATCCGGCCTGCGTACATCACCATTACCTTATCTGCTAACCCGGCTACTACCCCTAAGTCATGGGTGATTAACAGGATTGAAGTGTTGGATTTTTCTTTGAGCTCCCGCATTAATCTTTTTATCTGATCCTGAACGGTAACATCCAGCGCCGTGGTGGGCTCATCGGCGATTAATAAATCCGGCTGGCACAGCAGGCCCATTGCAATCAGAACTCGCTGCTGCATTCCCCCTGAGTATTCATGTGGATACTGCCGCAGTCGCCTTTCCGGATCGGGGATATCCACCAGCGATAACATTTCTAGCACTCGTTCTTTGGCTTCTTTGCGAGACATCTTCCGGTGGCGCTCCAGCACCTCCAGCATTTGCTTCTCTATTGTCATATATGGATTAAGCGAAGATGTCGGGTCTTGGAAAATCATGGCGATATGCTCACCACGAATCTCGTTAATCTCTGTGGCGGTCATTTCCAGCAGGTTTTTACTACCAAAGCGCACCATGCCTTTGGCTTCGCCATTTTTTGCCAGGAGTTGCATTATTGCCAGAGCAGTTTGTGATTTACCAGAACCCGATTCGCCAACTATTGCCAGCGTCTCACCTGCCGCGATACTGAAATCGAGACTGTTGACAGCCTGCACAATACCATCGCGGGTTTTGAATATAACCTCTAACTGTTCAACCTCAAGAATATTCTGCTTACTCATCAACCTTGGTCCCGAGGATCGATAGCATCACGCAAACCATCACCAATGTAATTAAGGCAGTACAGTGTCAACGAGAGAAAAATTGCCGGGAAAACTAATATCCAGGCAGCACTTTCCATATCTTGAGCGCCATCATTTACCAGCGCCCCCCAGGAAGTCATTGGTTCTTGCACGCCCAACCCCAGGAAACTTAAAAAAGACTCCACTAAAATTACCTGGGGAATAGTCAGAGTAATGTAAACCATCACCACCCCCATTAAATTGGGAAGGATATGCCGGCGAATAACATTAAATGGGGTCGCGCCGCAAGTTACCGCCGCTTCAATAAACTCAGTGCGCTTTAGACTTAAAGTCTGGCCACGGACAATACGCGCCATATCCAGCCAGTTAATAGCCCCGATTGCCACAAACACCAAAATTATATTACGCCCAAAAACCACCATCAGCAAAATTACAAAGAACATAAATGGCAGGGCGTAAAAAATATCCACAATGCGCATCATCACCTGGTCTATACGGCCACCAAAATAACCCGCAATAGTGCCATAAGCCACACCAATAACCAGGCTTACCAAAGTAGCTACCAACCCAACCAGCAAAGAAATGCGACCACCTTCCATGGTACGCACCAACAAGTCACGACCAACAGCATCGGTGCCAAAGTAGTGGCCATTGCTTAAAGATGGCGGCGAATAAATATTATCCCAGTCGGTAAAGTCAGCATCCCATGGAACCAACCATGGCCCGACAATAACCGTGATAACTATAATCCCCAGGGTTACTAAAGATACTACCGCTGCCCGATTCTTGAATAAGCGATGGCGGGCATCATCCCAAAGCGAGCGGCCTTTAACCGCATCAAACTCCAGTGCTTGTGCAAAGGCGTCATCAGTTCTGGCATCTACCGGTTGCTGCTGTTTGCTCACTAATACTGAATCCTTGGGTTAAGCCAGGCATAGATCAAATCAACAATAAAGTTAAAAGCTATTATCAGCACCCCGTAAAAAATCACTACACCCATCACCAGTGTGTAATCACGATTCATCGCTCCCTGCACAAAGTAACTGCCAATCCCGGGGATTGCGAATATTCTTTCAATCACCACCGACCCTGTAATCAACCCGGCAGCCGCAGGCCCCATATACGAAATTACCGGTAATAAGGCCGGTTTCATAGCGTGCCGCCGGATTACCGTTATTTCCGACAGGCCTTTGGCTCTGGCGGTACGAATAAAATCACTGTTTAACACATCGATCATTGAGCCACGCATAAGCCTGGCGATGTATGCGGTTACCGGCAACGCCAGGGTAATTACCGGCAATACCATATTTCGCCAGTTCCACTCCCAGCCACCGGACGGAAGCCAGCCAAGATTAATAGCTACCGCCAATATCAATAATGGCGCAATTACAAAATTGGGGATCGAAATTCCAAGCATCGCCACCCCCATTAAGCCGTGATCCAGACCCGTGTTTTGGCGTAGTGCCGCCATCGTCCCTATGCCTATACCCAGCACAAAAGATAACAGCATTGCCAATGCGCCGATACTGAGTGATACCGGGAAGCCATCGGCAATTAGCTGGTTAACTGTCCAGTCTCGATATTGAAAAGAAGGGCCAAAATCAAACCGCAATACCTGCCCTAAATAACGGAAATACTGTTGAATTACTGGTTCATCCAGGTGATATTTGGCTTTTATGTTCTGCTCGATTTCGGGCGGCAGGCTTTTTTCACTATCAAAGGGCCCGCCAGGTGCCACCCGGATCATAAAAAATGCCACCGTAATCAGTAATAATAGTGTCGGGATAGCCCAGGCAAGGCGGTTTAGTGCGTATTTCAGCATCTATAGTTTCTCATTGGCTACTGGCTGCTGGGTTTCTGGTATATCGCTAAAATACATATGGCGGCTGTAATGGTGGTCCATGATGTTATTGCGCCAGCCCCGCAGGCGTTTACTGACCAGGCGCTTGGTTACATAATTAAACAGCGGCACTATGGGTTGGTCAGCAATCATAATAGCTTCAGCCGCCTGCAATAAGCGCCGGCGACGGGTCGGTATGCGCTCGCGAGTAGCCTCCGATAACAAATTGTCATAGTGGCTGTTGTTATATACATAATCATTATTACCGCCACCGCTGGCTAATAAATCCAAAAAACTGGAGGGATCATTATAGTCCCCAATCCAACCTGCTCGAAACACCTGGGTTATAGCTTTCTGCTTGCGATTTTGTAAAAACACCTTCCATTCTTCATTGTGTAACTGAGTTTGCACGCCTAATTTTTGCCGCCACATAGAGGTCACCGCCAAGGCTATTTTTTTATGATTCTCGCTGCTGTTATAGCGAAACTCAAGCCTTAGCGGCTTGTCTTTACTATACCCTGCCCGGGCATAGTACTCGCTGGCGGCAAGATCTCTCTCAGCCTGAGTCCAACTAGCCCACTCCGGTGCTTGTGGTGTATAGTTGGGCAAGCCTTGCGGCACCAGAGTATACGCTGGTTGTTCACCGAAACGGGTTACTTTTTCGGTCAACAGATCTCGGTCTATTGCCAGCGCCAGGGCAATCCGCAAAGATTTATTGTTGCGGAAAGGCTCGCGTGAGAGGTTAAAACCGAGAAAGTAAGAACCCATCCAGGGGCTCGTCACCAATTGGTCGGCCATATTCTCCTGAAGCCATTGATACATCCCAATTGGTACATCATTGGTCCAATCCAGAATCCCGGAGCGAAACAACTGGGTTTCTGTAGATTGATCTGCCAGCGCATAAAAGCGCACTGTTTCAATCTGTACCAGCTCCGCTTCACGATAATCCGGGTTGCGTTTAAGCTCTACGAAAGAACGAACTTTCCAGTCGTTTAACTGGTAAGCACCATTCGACACCATTACTCCGGGACGGGAAAAACTTCCTTCGGCAGCTTCTAGTGAAGCCCGGTGAACCGGATAGGTGGCTGAGTGGTTCAAGATGCCAAGAAAGTAGGCGGTTGGCGAGTGTAGTTGGATTTGCACGGTGCTGGTATCTAGTGCCACTACCCCCAGTTTGACGGGTAATAGCTCACCATTCAGAATCTTACTGGCGTTCTTGATTGGCGTCAACATGCTGGCATAAGCCGATGCTGTTTGCGGGTCAATACTACGACGCAAGCTATACACAAAGTCAGTGGCAGTAACGGGTTCGCCGTTTGACCAGCGGCCATCTGGATCTAAGTAAAAGGTATAGGTCAGGCCATCAGCCGAGATGTTCCAGCGCCTGGCAGCACCTGGAATAATTTCACCAGCCATTGACTCTGTGGTTAAACCTTCAAATAAATCCCGCAATATATGTGCCGCAGGCACTCCAGTAGCCAGGTGCGGATCCAGAGTTTGGGGCTCCTCGCCATTGCCGCGCCGCAGAATATCAGTGCTCATATCCCCATCCTTAGCGGCGGGTAACTGCTCTGATTCTGAAGCCGGCTTGCAGGCAATAACCAGCACGAGTACAAGCAGCAAGGATAGCACCCGGATCATGGTGCCGCTTCCAAGCTTAGGTAGCGAGATAAATGAATATCAAGTGTGTTTCCCATATAGCCACTCACGCGCTGATTTACAAGGTGCCTGGATACATAGTAATACAACGGGATCATTGGCATATCTTTTAGTAACTGTGACTCTGCCCGCTGGAGTATCTGCTGACGCAGCTCCGGATCCATCTCAGCACCCGCAAGATCTAGGAGATTGTCATAGCGTGAAGATTTATACGCTGACCAATTTTGTACATTATCACTGGAAAATAATGCCAGAAAAGTAGTTGGATCAGGGTAATCACCAATCCAGCCGCCACGAAAAACCTCCGTAACCACCCCCTGCCGACGATTATTAACAAAAACCTTCCACTCCTCGTTTACGATTTGGGTAATCACCCCAAGAGTTTGTTTCCACATTGCAGCCACTGCCAGCGCCGTGCGCCTGTGGGTTGCTGATGAATTAATTCGTAGCTCCAGCCTCAAAGGTTTAGCCTTGCTGTAGCCGGCTGACTGATAGAGTTCCAGCGCTTGCTGTTCACGCTCAAGCTGGCTATCCAGTTCGATATCGAAAGTGGCCGCCGAGTACCCGCTAATTCCTGGCGGTACCAGTGAATTGGCAGGCTGCTCGCCAGCGGCCAACACCAGTCGGGTTAGCTTGTCGCGATCAATAGCTAAAGATAGTGCCTGGCGCAGACCAGGGTTATCGGCAAGTGGCGGACGGCGTAAATTCAAGCCCAGAAAGAAAGTTCCCAGGTAAGGTTGTACCTGCAGCTCCTGCGGGTAATTTTCCAACAACCAGTTGTAACGCGCCGGTGGAATGGTCTCGGTAATATGTAAGTTGCCTGCCCGAAACAGGTTGAGTTCGGTATTTGGGTTGGGCACCGGCAGGTAATCAACTCGTTCAATGGCTACACTTTGGTGGCTATGAAAATATGGGTTGCGCTGTAATACCAACCTATCGTTAGGCACCCAAGACTGTAATTTATAAGCTCCGTTAAACGGCCCTAATCGCTGTTTTTGCTGACCCTCTGCCAAGGGGTATGTGAGCGGGTGAGCCAATAGCCACTTCAGCCAGGGTAGCGGTCTGGTCAGACGAACTTCCAGAGTTTGCGTATCCAGCGCCCGGATACCCAAAGTTTCCACAGCCGCTTCACCAAAGCGAATATCGCGAGCATTTTCCACTACATCTAACAGTTGAGCCGTACTGGCAGCGGTGGCCGGAGTTACCGCTCGTTGCCAGCCACGAACAAAATCTGAGGCCTCTAAACTAGTACCATCAGACCAGCGTAGGTCTTGCCGGAGAGTAAAAATTACCCGCAAACCTCCAGCCTCAACCAGCATCGACTCGGCTGCCCCAAGAGTCGGCATACCATCCACGCTCAGAGTCATTAAGCCCTCACGCAAATCCCGCAGCACATTTAAAGCCGCCACGCCTTGAGCCAAGTGAATATCCAGAGAATCCGGCTCCGGCCCAAGACCACGCAGCAGTTTTTCTCCAGCATTTACGCCCAGAGAACTGAGTAGCAACAAACCAACTAAGATAACTCGTAATGCGCCCAAAACTTAATTCCAGTATGCAGTTGCTATATTCTAGTCTACTAAGGGCACAGGGGTACTCTTCCCGAGAAATAATTCAGGTTAAAAGTCCTTATTTAGTCTTTTTTGAGTTGATTGTTGCAGCCAATAGTAAAATCACTTTTTGGCCGATAGCGGTAAGCAGGGACACCCCCTTATGATATCAAAGGACAGGCTCATCACACCCGCAACAAACCCAACAAAGATACCATCAAATCCAAAATTGTCGTATGCTTGACGATAGTCACTATGGTGTCTGTGCCACACAACACCACCGGATGGATAATGTCGAAGTTTTATGAGGCGAAAAACAATATCCCTGGTATTGCTGCTCTTATTGCTGATGTTTTTCAGCCGGAACGCTCCGGCTGGGTATCAGCTTGCAAATCAGCACACCCCCGAAATCAACACAGTAAATGAGCCAACAGCTGTGTTACCAAGGCTGCCAGACAGCCAGCTTCAGGCTGTTTTCCCTCCCTGCCTGCTGGGCACAAAGACGAGTAATTGCCGTTGCACGCCGCAGTTAACCACTAACACTACTATCAATGGCGCTACAGACACGGGCCAAAAGGCGCTACCGTGTCGCACGCGCGTTATCGCTATAGCCACTTCTCCGAACATTTTTTTTAACCCTTTAAGCGGCAATGGAAACACCAAAAGAACCCGCCTGAATTCAACCACCTTAGAGGGAAATACCCTCAAGCGTATGAACTTTAAACACTATGCGTTACCGCCAAATGCTGCCGAACCCAGCAACCGCTTCGAAGGCCGGCTAATTTTTAATCAGGGCGCTAAAACCCAACTAAATTTTTCTGAAATTGGCACTCAGTATATCGATACTGTGGTAGATGAGGATCAGTTGCCCATTTTTGATTTTACCTTTTTGCAGTTTGGCTCACACCTAATTCCGCAACAACGCGGTTTGATCAACGCTCCCGAGTCTTCCAGTTGGGAGTGGTTACTGCAACCCGGCAGAGTTTGGGATGAGCAGGATGATAACGGTTTTAGCCGTGCGTCAATTCCCTTTGCCCTACAGGAAAGTGGTGCCAACTGCACCCACAACGGTGTGCTAAGTTTTCTGTTTAAATCCGATGGTGAAATTTCCAATGTTGCAGTACAGATCGGCGGCGAGACTTGCCTGTATTTTCGCTACGATATGTGGGGCATGGTTAGCGCAGAATATATATCTGAGAGTGTATCCGAAGCCAATATGCTGATTAGCAATTATATGGCTGAAGTAGTGCGCCGCATGCCAGTTAAGCCCATTGCCCAATTAAGTAGCGACTACGCCGAGTTCGGGGTAGACCACAGCAAATTTGGGCTTGAGCAGGGGCCTGACATGGTCACCTTCGGGGTGGCAATTGATGGCACCCATTATTCCAGCGGTTGCAACACCCGCTATGGCTATTATCCCTATTGTGAGCTGATGGATTTACCCTCCTACTCTACAGCAAAAACTTTCTTTGCCAGCTTTGCCCTGGCCTTAATATCACAGCAACAAGGCAGCAACATCCGTGATCAGCTCGTGGCAGATTATATCCCTGAATGTAATGGCGAGCAGTGGGCTGATGTCACATTCGAGAACCTCACCGATATGGCTACGGGCAATTACACGCTGGAAGGTTATGAGTCTGATGAAAGCAGTCTAACTACCGATAGAGACTTTTTCCAGGTATTCACCCATTCTGAAAAAATTCAACATGGCTGCGCTTACCAGCGCAAATCAACCCCCGGCACAAAAATGACCTACCATTCTTCAGACACTTATATTCTAGGCAGTGCCCTGGATACCTATGTTGGTACTGAAGATATATTCGACAAAGTGGTCAGGCAGATTTTTATGCCCCTGGGCCTTAGCCCAAGCACCTACAAAGCCGTGCGAACATTTGACCCACGCACTCAAATGTATGCCAGTCACGGCATGACCTTAAATAAGGATGACTTTATAAAGCTAGCCGAGTTTTTAACTAAAAACCAAGGAAAAATCAATAATCAGCAAGTCATTGATGCCGATATAGTAGATGCCATGCTGCTCAACACCGCTGATATTGGTCTGGCTACTTTTAATTCTTTGAACCGTTATCTTAATGGTGTATGGACTTATGATCTTGGCAGCAACAATAACTACAACTGTCCGGACGGCAGTTGGGTCTCATATATGTCCGGCTTCGGGGGTATCGGTGTAGTTATGCTGCCCAATGATATGGTTTATTACTTTGTTAGTGATAGTGGTCGTTTTTCCTTTAATGACGCGGCTCTGGAGTTGCATAAAATCCGCAGTCTCTGCCCCTGATTGCCCTGGAGTTTTATGTCATGAAGAACCATTGGGCAGTAAGCTCAATAGATTCTCGATGGGTCATACTACATAATTGTGGAGACTGTCCTCTCATCGACTGAGCTTGGGTAACAGGCTCAAGCTTTACCAATACTGACGAATACGCTAGCATCCCAGCATGCAAAATAAATTCGTAAATCAAATCATTGGCAAATCATTGGGCGGGCACATCACCATCATCCCAGCAGTAACTGCCGAGCGCCTATCTGCAAGCTATGTTGTGTGGCCTCAGTTAGTCGTCTAAAATCAGTAAATTACTAGAAATATTCAAATATAACCCCTTGGCCTATTCAAACTTACAAAAACTTGTCTACCTACAGCGCCAGATGTCGCGTGACGATGGGCTAGAGTTTTCTGAATTACATCCGCGTGATCGTGCCATTGCTCTAAGCCGAGCTGACCCTGAAGGCCTGGGTACCGAAGAGCAGCTAAGTTACTGGCTGTCAAAACTGGTAACGCCTGATGACCAACGCATAGCAACTGAAATTGCCTCCGGGCATCGTTTGATTGGAATTGGTCTTGGCTTGTTAGGAGTACTGTTGGGCTGGCTAACGATTATGGGACTGTTTCAATACGACGGCCAGGGTCGGGTTAACTTAGTCTATCTGGTAGTTGTTCTGGTGGGTTTGCAATTAAGCCTTACCGGCTTGACCATAATCGCGATGCTGCCGCAGTCAATGACTCGCTGGTTGCCGGGTTTCAAAAGCTTTCAACAACTATTGCGCTGGTTTAGCCCCGGACGACTACAAAAGTTATTCTCCCGGTTTATGCCCGTAACTGAGAGAGATGGTATTTCTCAGCTACTCGGACGGCATCAGAAAATATATACCAGGATTGGAAAGTGGCAGATTTTCAGCTGGTCGCAGTTGTTTGGTGTGGCTTTTAATATTGCCGCACTACTGAGCGTGTTTGTATTGATTGCAACCCGGGATGTGGCTTTTGGCTGGAGTTCAACTTTAGATATTGATCCTACATCTATTTTATCTGTCACAAATTTTCTTTCGTGGCCATGGCATGCGTGGCTGCCAGCTGCTGTTCCTGACTTGCCGTTAATCGAAGCCAGTCACTACTTTCGTTTACAAAATGGTGCTGCCAACGGGGTTAGCCCGAAGGTTCTCGGGCATTGGTGGCCTTTTGTGATGTTATGCCTGGCTTTTTACGGGCTGTTACCACGGTTGTTGTTACTGTTGTTTTGCAAGGCCCGACTCAGTTCAGCCTATGTACAAACCTTGCAACATTTCCCGGGTCGTAAGGAACTACTTACTCGCTTAAATTCTGCACTTATTGAAACCCGGGCAAGCGAACATGAAAGCAATGTCGATGAGGGTATTCCTGCAATCAACAAATCACAGCATCAGCGCATCAGTGAGGCACTTATTCTGATTAACTGGGCGGGTCTTAAAGTTGAAAACACCCGCTTACTAGATGAAATTCTGGCAGCCGGGCAGTTAACTATGAAAGCTATGTTTAAGGCCGGGACTAACTGTAGTCTGGAAGATGACGAGCAGGTTATTGCCGAGGTTGGCAAGTTAGCTGCGGATACACCTATCGGGATTATCCTCAAAGCCTGGGAGCCGCCACTGGGTGAGTTAGCAGATTTCATTGCTGATTTGCGCAAAACAGGTTCACCACAGCGACTGATTTACCTATTGCCTCTGGCGCTAAAATCAAAAGCTTTGGTTCAGGTTGAAAACAACGATTTGCAAGAATGGCAGCGTTTTAGCCGCCAGTTGGCAGACCCGTGGATTACGGTACATCAGTTAGTTCCTGGAGCCAGGATATGAGCCTTATTCCTCGGTTTGCGGTGGTTGGCCACCCGAACAAAGGCAAATCAAGCATTGTCGCTACCCTGGCGCTGGATGATTCGGTTGCCGTTGCCAGATCCTCTGGAACTACTCGCCACAGCCAGTCATTCCCGATGAAAGTCGATGGCCAGATACTGTATGAACTTATTGATACTCCGGGCTTTCAACGAGCGCGCAAAGCCTTAGCCTGGCTACAAAATGAAGAAAAAAAGATTCACGACCGGCCCGAAGTAGTCCGACGCTTCGTCGATCACTGGCAGGGCAAGGATGCATTTGTTGATGAGTGCGAGTTGTTGCGCCCGATTATCAATGGTGCCGGAATTATCTATGTAGTTGATGGTTCGAGACCCTATGGCGCAGAGTATCAAGCAGAAATGGAAATATTACGCTGGACCGGGCAACCGAGCATGGCGCTAATTAACCCCATCGGCAGTGATGAGTATGTCGAAGATTGGCGTACAGTGTTGAATCAATATTTCAAAATCACCCGCGTATTTAACGCCATGACAGTTGATTTTTATAAGCGCACTGAAATCCTCAACGCCTTTGGTCAGTTGCAGGAGAGTTGGCGGCAGCCACTGCAACAGGCAGTCGGAAGTTTAACCGAAATGCGCAAAAACCAGCACCAACTGGCCGCGGCTGAAATAGCCAAAATGGTCGTTAAGATGTGTGCATTTAAACTGGAAAAGAAAATTTCCAGCACAGCTGAACCAATGAAATACCAATCAGCATTGGCAACGAAATTTTTTAATACGCTACGCAAACTGGAGAAAAAGTGCCGGCGACAGGTGCAGAGTATTTACCAGCACACCCATTTACACAGCCAGGAGGACGCTATTGAATTGCTTGATAGCGATTTGTTTAGGTTAAAAGACTGGTACCTGTGGGGGCTGAATAAAATACAATTATCAGCGGTCAGTGCGGCGGCTGGGGCAACCGCAGGTCTGGCCGTTGATGCAGCCGTTGGCGGTGCATCCCTGATGCTCGGCGCAGTATCAGGCGGGATTATTGGTGGTGCCGGCAGCTGGTTCATGGCAGATAAAATTGCCCGACAAAAGATCTCCGGGATTCTTCCGCTGGGCGGGAAGGTTCTTACTTACGGGCCGGTAACAAATCGTAATTTTCCTTATGTGCTGCTGGGGCGGGCACTATATCACCGGAGTTTAATTGCCGATCGGCCCCATGCGCAACGGGATCAGCTAATACTGCAACAGACCGACCAGATAGCCTGGCTGAGCCGGTTAAATCCACAACGCCGTAAGCAGTTAGATAAGCTATGTAACCACCTCAGTCAGGCAGAAAGCCCGGTTGAAACCAGAAAAAGTCTGGTAGTATGGCTGGAGCAAACTATCCGCCATGCAGAAAAATAAAATACTTGAGGTGTAAGTGAAAATATCTAATTATGTTTTATAGCTAACTAACGAGGGAGTGTATGAAGTTATTAAAAGGTCGTATCAGCATAGTAATTTTAGCCGTGGCAGCCGCCATAACACTGGTGGCTGTATTCAGTCTGAACTATAAAGATGTGGTGACAGTCGATCAGGCTGGCCAGAGTTCGGTGATTAGCGCGGCGGAAAAAACCCTTCAAATAACACCTGCCAACCAGAAAGTAACTGAAAAACCCACAGCTAAAGTATTTTTTGAGTCGATTACTAAAACCAAACCTAAATCTCCAGCAGCGGTTGATGAAGAGGTTGGTCATGAGTATGCCGTGAACCTTAAAGCAGCACTCGCTGGTGATCTGGCAAAGGCAGTAAAAATATCAAGGTTGCAGGCTAAATGCAACGCTCTAAATATTCGCAAACAATTTCTGAACAATACTTATATCAGAAATTCTGGAGGTATGTCAGAGGGGGAAATTGAGCAAGAAATCGATAATCAGAGGAATAAAAAACATCGGAAATTTGAGCAGGATAAAAAACAGTGCATGGATGCCTTTAGCAGTGATTACGAGTCTGAATTAAGCCAGCTGACCCGCCATGACGCACTCTATCAACAAGCTCTTGCTGGCAATGCTATGGCAAAATACATTTACGCAACGCAAGCACACTCTGAACCATATTTAACCCTGTTGTTTATGCAAGGCACTGACTTTGTAACTGTAGCGCTGGAGTTCACGAATGATAATTTAATTGAGCGCCCAGATCTAGGTTTGCTCGCTTATGGCCAGTCTTACACAAGCGGCGGTCAATTCACTCCTATTAGACTATCTATAGGCATGGCCTATATTATTGCCGCTGGTCTTTGTGGTGCCAACCCCGATGTTATAAATGAGATCCCAATGTTCCAGGTTTTTTTAATGGATGGCCCGAACTCGTTTTTTGCATCGAAGGAAAGCATCATGACACTTGCAGATACGCTAAGTCAGCAGCACTGCCCATTGTAGCGCAGAGTAAACTACCTAAATGTAGGGGCGGGTTCCATATCCGCCCTTCTAAAGGTCGGATATGAAAAGTTTAAATTGCAAATCAAGCTGATTTTTGGAAAATATATCCATCACCAGCAGGCTTGTCTTGAAAGGAAACTCGGCGCTCATCTTTTAATTTCACACCACCAACTGCAAAAGCTTGAAACCATTTTGGGTCTTTTGATAGTTTATTATGAACTGCAAGCAAGTCCATAAACCGAGCTCTGCCCCACAAAATGCTGTTGAAATATGAGAGCAGTTGGGTTTTGTTTTTAACAAACTCTTCATCGCTCGCTGTCATAACAAAATTACAGCTGTCGAATAACGGTTTTATTGTTGGTGATACTTGACTCAATTTGCTTCGGCTGAGTACCTGGCCAAGCATCATTATGTAGCCTTGTAGTTCTTTTTGTTCGGCGTTTTTGTCTACCAGCTCTTTTATGCGTTTCGAAAAATTTACTGACTCTAAGAGGTCATAGTCGTTTTGGCTTAACTCTAAAATACGCGTATCTGTTGCATGGCTCAAAAAAACCATTGATCCGCTTGGCTTTAACCAACTAGCCAATTTATTGCTGACTTTAGACCAATCACAATACTCAATACCGTATTGGCTGGAGATAAAATCAAAAGACTCTTTATTGGCGCTAAACTCTTCTAAGGCGACCTGATCTTTAAAGTTTATTTTTTGAACCAATTCTTGCTTTTCAGGAAACCGCTTAAGCAATGTTTCCATATTCACTTGAGCTGCATCGGTTGCAGTAACGGAAAAGGACTTGTTATTTTCAGTGCTATATTCAGCGGCCAATAAAGCTATTGCACCGTTCCCAGTGCAAACATCAAGTATTTGCGCATTAACTGATAGTTTCTCAAAGTGCTCATACCAAAACCGTTTAATTTCACTATCGTAATTACCTTCAAAGTCGGTTGGAAGTGAAGTCATCATTCCTTGCGCCCAATAACCAGTCCAGTGCTCTGAGTTAGCTTCCGACATTAGTACCTCTTTGTTACAAATTCGTTCAATAGACTGCCTATTTTACAAAATTTAATTATCGCTGTCCCGTAAACTTTGTGCCCTACTGGCTGCCTGTCAGCAGGGCACCCGCTTTGATCTATGCCCCGGGTATTAATTACCCCCGAATACAACCTGGCACTCTGACCGAAGTCGTCCGCGCTTACAATTATTCGATACTACCCTCAACTGCCAGAGAGCTTTACCAATACTGATGAATGCGCTAGCATTCCTGCATGCAGGATAAAGTAATAAAGGTTGTCGCCGGAGTCATCCAAAGGGATGAAAATCAGGTGCTTTTAAGTCAGCGCTTACCCGGAACCCATCTTGAGGGGCTGTGGGAGTTTCCGGGTGGGAAAATAGAGCAAGGTGAAACTCCAAAGCAGGCCTTAAGCCGTGAGTTAAACGAGGAGCTGGGTATAGATATTGTCACCTCCGTTCCCTTGATGATAGTTCGTCACCAATATCCGGATAAAAATATCGAGTTGCATATTCGCGAGGTTATGGGCTGGGAAAACGAAATTGCCGCCCGAGAAAAGCAGCCTTTGCAATGGATTGGGATTGATAAACTTCACGAAATTAAAATGCCCGCAGCCGACAAACCAGCTATTACCGCACTGAAGTTGCCTCGTGTTTATCAAATCACTCCCGAGTGTAAAGATGTTGCAGCTTACCTTGAATTTATCCGCAAGGCGCTTAAAAATCGGTCCAAATTTATTCAGATACGAGCAAAAAACCTCAGCAGCAAAAGCCTTCAAGACTTAATTTCCAAGGTCAATACATTAAAGCACCGCAATAGGGCTATTATTAGCGTAAATAGTGGTAATGAAGGCCGTGATATTTCAACAGCAGGGGCGTTAGACGGCTTACATCTTAGCTCCAGCCACCTGACGGCATTAACAACACGGCCTGCGGAGCTCAATGGGTTTTTGTTTGCCTCCTGTCATAATTCCGAAGAAATCCGGCAGGCCGAAGAAATAGCGGTGGACATGATTTGCTTATCACCATTGTATGCTACAGACTCGCACCCAGGCTCAAAACTACTGGGTGAGGATGCGTTTGCTAAACTGGTCGCTAGCACTAACTTACCGGTGTACGCTCTGGGCGGAATACAGCCGGAACATATGGCTAAGCTGCGGGAACTGGGTGCTGCAGGGATTGCCGGGATTAATGCCTTCGAGCGTTGGTAATTATGGCCTGTCAAGATTCTAGCCTTGTGATTAGGTAGAAATAAATTTATAGTGACTGACAATATGAGCGATAAAAACCAGCCAATTGAAGACATAAGCGTCCTCACCGCCTACCTAGAGTCCGGTAATAAACCCAAAGCCGACTGGCGCATGGGTACCGAGCACGAAAAATTCGGCTTTACCAGAGACGACCTCAAGCCGTTACAATATGCCGGCTCACGGGGGATTGAAGCTGTTCTTAAAGGGCTCTCAGGGATGGGCTGGAATCCGGTAATTGAAGATGGCAAAATTATCGCCCTGCTGATGGATGATGGCTGCTCAATTACGCTGGAACCGGGTGGACAACTCGAGCTATCCGGGGCTTTGCGGGACGATGTTCACGCTACCTGTAAAGAAGTATCGGCCCATCTTAGGCATGTGCGAGGTGTTTGTGACCCTCTGGATATTGGTTTTATTGGGGTTGGTTTTCAACCAAAGTGGAAGCGCGAAGATATCCCCTGGATGCCCAAAGGCCGCTATCAAATAATGCGCGATTATATGCCCAAGCGGGGCAGTTTAGGCATCGATATGATGAAGCGTACCTGCACAGTGCAGGTAAACCTGGATTACTCATCAGAGGCGGATATGGTGAAGAAATACCGCACATCTTTGGCCCTGCAACCAATCGCAACAGCATTATTCGCTAACTCCCCGTTTCTTGAAGGCGGCGACTCCGGTTATCAAAGTTACCGCGCACATATCTGGACAGATACCGATCCTGATCGCACCGGAACCCTACCTTTTGTGTTTGAATCGGGCATGGGCTTTGAGCGTTATGTCGACTATATGCTCGATGTGCCCATGTATTTTGTTCATCGGGATGGTAAGTATATTGATGCTGCCGGGCTTTCTTTCCGGGACTTCCTCAAAGGACAGCTATCAGTTCTGCCCGGAGAACTACCAACAATTAAAGACTGGGAAGATCATATGACCACAGCTTTCCCAGAAGTGCGCCTGAAAAAATTCCTGGAAATGCGCGGTGCTGATGGCGGTCCATGGCGGCGCCTGTGTGCCTTACCAGCTTTCTGGGTTGGTTTGTTATATGACCAAACTTGCCTTGATGCAGCCTGGGACATCTGTCGTGACTGGAGCGCAGAGGAACATGTACAGATGCGCCTGGATGTAGCCAAGTTCGGTCTCCAGGCAACTTTTAGAAATACCAGGGTCGTTGATATAGCCAAGCAAGTTCTGGCAGTAGCCAATCAAGGGCTGGTATCCCGCAACCGGTTAAATGACAACGGCGATAATGAAAGTGGTTTTCTGGAGCCACTACAACTAATTGCCAACAGCGGCATTAGCCCTGCAGAACGCAAGCTGCGGTTATTTTATTCAGACTGGGGCGAATCAGTTGACCCGGTGTTTCGTGAGTGCGCTTATTAGCTCAGACTATGACCTGCGTTGGCAGGCCATAGCACAAGCTAGGCATAAACTCTTTTACTCTACTTTCCAGACTTCCAATTTCCAGTCTCTGCGGTTATTGGCGCTGGCGTTATAGCCGATAAAGTAAGACTTGCCCGCCTCAACTTCAATTTCCAATGGCGGTATAGACACGGTTCTCGCATTCGATATTGCCGGCATACACAAATTCAAATCTGCTGTGGCGCTAGCCTTGATGGTGTACTTGCCAGGCTCAATATTAAATGCCAACGGCGTCTTTACAACGCGCCTACCATCAATGCTGTACACATTAACTGAGAACACACAGTCAACCGGTCTATTTACCGATGTGACTATTCTGGCCTTCTCGCTACCCGCTAGCGCAGGCAATGCCGGCCACACACTCAAGCAAATCACTGCTATTACTATCGCTTTTCTAAATATCATTTTTTTCTCCAAACTAATTCTATATAAACCCAGGCCACCAAATATCTGTCTCTAGGTTATACCTACCATGCTGAACGGTCGCTGAACTATAGTTACTCTACTTTCCAGACTTCCAATTTCCATTCTCTGCGATTATTAGCCTTGGCATTAAAGCCGATGAAATACGACTTGCCTGCTTCAACTTCAATTTCCAGTGGATCTATAGGAAGGTCTCTTGTAATTGAAGTTAGTGCCGGCATACAAAGCCTTGTGTCCACCACTGACCGCGCCTTAATAGTGTACTTACCCGGGTCGATATCAAATGCCAACGGGGTTTCTGTAACCAACTTGCCGTTGATCTCATACACATCAACCGAAAACATACAATCAAGCGGTTTGTTTACCGAGGTAACTATTCTCGCCTTATCACCACCAGCAAGGGCCGGTAATATGCTTAACACGCTCAAACAAACTAGTGCCGTTATTATTACTTTTCGCAATATCACATTTCTCTCCAAACCCACTAAATTTACCCTTTACTTCGACGCATAGCCGCCACTAATGGTTTATATATTACTAGAGCATGCTGAATCGCAGATGAACCAAGCCCTCTAATCAAGCTGGGGCTTTAGTATGAACTCACCGGGCAGCAAGCCACCCAAACCGTAACCCCCAACGGCGGTTCTTATTAAGCGTAAAGTTGGCAAGCCAACGGCTGCCGTCATCCGCCTGACTTGTCGATTTTTGCCCTCTCGAATACTCAACTCCAGCCAGCTAACCGGTATTTTCCGGCGTTGGCGTACCGCTGGTGTCCGCGGCCACACCCAGGCTGGCTTGCGGCCGAGCATCCGTACTTTGGCAGGCTTGGTCAGGCCATCTTTTAGATTTACACCAGCAGCTAGTCTTTTCAGTGCTCCGGCGCTAGGCACGCCCTCTACCTGCACTAAATAAGTTTTCTGTTTTTTATAGCGTGGATTGCTGAGGCGCTGCTGCAAAACCCCGTCATCGGTCAGCACCAATAAACCCTCGCTATCCATATCCAGGCGTCCGGCAAGGTAGAAACCCGGCCGCTCTATCCAGTCGGCTAAAACTGGGCGCTCTTGGGCATCGGTAAACTGACTCAAAACCCCATAGGGCTTGTTAAATAATAGTACTTCTGACATCAGGGTAGCTTTTCAGGATGTGCAGTAGTTATTCAAAATGGTAGCGCCAAATCAGAGCGCAATGAAAGCAACAGATCCCGGAAACAACTTTGCACCCGCTGCAGAGCTTCTTCAGTGTCGGCCTCAAAGCGCAATACCAGCACCGGGGTTGTATTAGAAGCCCTAACCAGCCCCCAGCCATCTTCAAAATCCACCCGTAGGCCATCAATGGTGTTGACCTCTGCGTTATCAAAGTGTGCGTGGTCTCGAAGAGCATCTATGAAGTCGTGGTTTTCACCTTCTTGCATTTCAATTTTTAACTCAGGGGTGCTAACGCCCTTTGGCAGAGCCTCAAGAATATCTCCCGGCGACTCCGACTTCCAAGCCAAGATCTCAAGCAACCGGCAGGCCGCATAAATTCCATCATCAACACCATACCAACGCTCTTTAAAGAAGAAGTGGCCTGACATCTCGCCAGCAAAAGGTGATTTCATTTCCGGCATTTTGTTTTTAATTAACGAGTGCCCAGTCTTCCACATAAGGGGAACCCCGCCAGCCTCACGAATGGCCGCAGGCAGATGGCGGGAACATTTCACATCATAAATAATAGTTGCGCCAGGGTGGCGGGAAAGAATATCTCGAACAAATAAGATCATCAACCGGTCAGCATAAATAATCTCCCCTGAAGGGGTCACAACACCCAAGCGGTCGGCATCACCATCAAACGCTACCCCTATATCAGCCTTAGTATGCTTCACCGCCTGAATTAAATCTTGTAAGTTCTCAGGCTCACTTGGGTCAGGGTGATGATTGGGGAACGACCCATCTACATCGTCGTATAAAGCCGCCACATCAGCGCCAATAGACTGTAATACAGAAACTGCATTTACGCCACCTACACCATTACCACAATCGGCTACTACTTTTAGCGGGCGTGAAAGCTGAATGTCGCTGGAAATGCGTTCCTGATAACGCGACAAGACACCTTCGGTACGGGTTACTCCAACCCCTTCTTCAAAGTCACCTGCCTGAATCATTTTATAGAGTCCCTGAATCTCTTCATTCGACAAGGTAAGCCCGCCTACAACCATTTTCAAGCCGTTGTACTCCGGCGGATTGTGACTGCCAGTCACCATAACCCCAGAGCCGGAGCCAAACTCGGCAGCAGCATAGTACAGCACCCCGGTCGGCACCATACCGATTTCAATAACATCACAGCCAGTACTCAACAAACCCTTTTTCAGTGCCTTGATTAAAGAAGGTCCGGAAATCCTACCATCCCGTGCAATCACAACCGGGTCTGCATCACGCCTTACTGCCAGAGTGCCGACTGCCCGCCCGATATACCAGGCCCCATCTGCAGTTAAGGTTTTATTGATAATGCCACGAATATCATAGGCTTTGAAAATACTGGCCGGGGGCTTGATTTTATCAACAGCTTCAGCGGCTTCCGGAAGCAGTTCCGGCAACGGCTCAGATGCCGGACTTGGTTCTGGTTCCGTCCCAGGCTGGGGCGTTTCGAGGTGTAGTTGCCGGGCGTTAAATTCTGCCATTTCATCCGCCTGGCGCCGCTTCTCATCGCCATCCAGGGAATCCATATCTAGCTCCTGAGTATCTGCTATCAATACTGGCTCTGGCTCAAAACCAGCGCTAACAGACGGCCTACGCAACCAGCCAATCACAAATATTAACAAGCCCAGACCAATTAATAAAAAGCCGTTTTTTGAACTAAGCATCCCGCCTAAAGGTGACTGCGACCAGCTTACATAAAACAATGAATCTCTAATTTGCTCCCGCTTCGCACCCGCCCAACCCTCTGGAGTTGAACCATACGACTTCAAGGTAGAAAAGTGTGCTGCCCCGGCGGCCTGTTGCAAGCTTAAGAAGCCCACTTGCTCACCTGCACTAGTTAAGGTATCTAGAAATTGGTCGGCTTTCCAGCTCACCAATAAATACCCATAACTTCCCTGGTCATCCCGCAACCTGCTCACACCAACCAGTAAATCACGGCCATCATCGGTCATTAACTGCAGTGCTGAAGCGCCTTTCTGCTGGGCCACAAGCAGCATATCGTAAAGCACATAGCGTTGTGAATAAATCGAGCCACCCAAAGTACCCAGGTTAACTTTTAATAAATCTTGAGGATAAGTTCTGGCATCCACAATTTGTTCATCAATACGCTTTAACTCAGCTAGCAACTCGCCATAGATAATTTTGTTTTGGGCATGTTTTTTCCCAGCCTCAAGAGCCTCTGGCGACCGCAGCACCGCCTCCAGGCCATGGATAACCATCTCCGCATTATCCTGCACAGCTTTAGCTGAACGCTCCAGACCAGTATAGGCAGACTGTACCTGGCTATGCTTGCTTAAAACCAGCACGCCCATGCCAAAAACAACCAAACCTGCCAGCAAAACAAAGTTTAACAACCAGCGCGGAACAGTTCTCTTCGTGGCCTCTGGCCTGTCAGCCTGAGTTACTGCTGACCCTTCCCCTGATCGGTTAAAAATTGACTTAAAATCAATACTCATTACACTTACCACCCTCAATCACTACCTGTATGCCCGAAACCGCCTGCACCGCGCTTGCTGGTAGCAAACTCATCCACCAGCTCCCAGCTGGCCTGTACCACTGGCACAAAAACTAGTTGTGCAATTCGGGCACCTACTTCAATCATAAACGGCACAGCGCTTCTATTCCAGCAAGAAACAAATAACTGCCCTTGATAATCACTATCGATCAAGCCCACCAGGTTGCCCAAAACAATGCCATGTTTATGCCCAAGACCTGAGCGTGGCAGAATAACTGCGGCCAATTCTGGATCGACAATATGCATGGCCATGCCCGTTGGGATCAACTTTGTTTACCCAGGGGCGAGCTCCAGATTTTGCTCCAGGCAGGCGCGTAAATCCATCCCGGCAGAACCACCAGTGGCGTAGTTGGGGAGTGGAAACTCCTCTCCCAAGCGTGGATCAAGAACTTTTAATTGTATTTGTTTCATCAAATCATCAAGAAGCATACCTGTATGTAAGATTATAGACTACAGCCTTACGCGCTGATTGTCCCTTATAAATTTATCCTTAATGTGAGAAATTAGCCGTATGCAGAACCCTAAACACCCATGAGCATCAAAAACTGGCCGTGCCAGCAACAGCCTAGAGAGAAATTACACGCCTCTGGGGCCGTCACCTTAACCGACCCAGAGCTGCTTGCGATTTTATTACGCACTGGCATCCAGGGCCGCAACGCGGTCGCGCTGGCGAGTGATATCCTGAATCAATGCGGGAGCCTTCGAGCATTGTTTTTTAGCAGCCCCAAGCAATTACATAAACTGCCAGGCGTTGGCCCGGCAAAGTCGGCCCAGTTACTAGCCATTACTGAACTAAGCCGCCGCTATTTACGAGAACAGCTGGTTAGCGGCAATGCCCTTACCGATCCAACCAGCACTCGTGATTACCTGATTAGTCTACTCAGGGAACGCAAACGCGAGGTTTTTATGGCGCTATATCTAGATAACCGCCACCGGGTTATTGCTGATGAGGTGTTGTTTCAAGGAACTATCGATGGCGCCGCCGTATACCCACGGGTAGTAGCGCAGCAAGCACTCAGTCATAATGCCGCAGCCGTCATTATCGCCCACAACCACCCTTCCGGAATATCTGAACCAAGCCGTGCGGATGAAGCCATTACCCGCAGATTACGCGATGCCCTGGCATTACTCGATATCCGTTTGCTGGATCATTTCATTATTGGTGAAGGCCGGCCAATTTCTTTAGCAGAACGAGGGGTGCTTTAAACACTATTTCATGGGCGCTCTTCAGGCTGCGGTCAAAAGTTGTAAAAACAGGCGTTTTTTGGCAATTTGCTTGCTTTAATCTGTGGTTTAAGGTATAAAGTGCGGCTCGTTTTTACTTTTTTAATAAATTACAGGATAGCCCGATGGCCAGAGTCTGCCAGGTAACAGGAAAACGCCCCACCACAGGCAATAATGTGTCCCACGCCAACAATAAAACCCGGCGTAGGTTTCTTCCCAATCTACATAATCACCGCTTTTGGGTGGAGTCTGAGAACCGCTGGATAAAACTCCGCGTTTCTACTAAAGGCTTGCGCATAATCGACAAGAAAGGCATTGATGTCGTACTTGTTGATTTACGCTCCCGTGGCGAGAAAGTTTAATCAGGGTTTAACCGGAGAAATTCATCATGCGTGATAAAATCAAATTAGTTTCAAGCGCCGGTACTGGTCATTACTACACTACCGACAAAAACAAGAAAAACACCCCTGAGAAAATGGAGTACAAAAAGTACGACCCTCGGGTGCGTAAACATGTGATCTACAAAGAAGCTAAAATCAAGTAAGTTTTTGGCTTTCACCATAGATCCGAAAAACCCGCCTACTGGTGGGTTTTTTTATGCCAAAATAAAGCCTACACAATTTAGTACCATAAACTTATGCCTGAGCTCCCGGAAGTTGAAACTACCTGTCGTGGAATCCGTCCACGGTTGGTGGGCCAAGTTATTAACAGCATTGTAGTACGGCAACCGCAGTTGCGATGGCCGATCCCTAGAGAGATTCAAACAGCTGTTGGCCAAACCATAAGCTCGGTAGAGCGCCGGGGCAAGTATTTATTAATTGCTACCACTGGCGGTACTATCCTGATGCATCTTGGAATGTCCGGCAGCCTGAGGCTAGCAAGCCCCGAACAAGAGCCTGGCAAGCATGACCATGTTGATATTGGGCTGGAGGGCTGCCTACTACGCCTGAATGACCCCAGACGCTTTGGCGCAGTACTGTGGCATACCGGCCCAATTGAAGATCACCCGCTATTACTCAAGCTTGGCCCAGAGCCTCTAGAAGAAGCATTCGATGAGCAACACTTATGGCGGCTGTCCAAGGGCCGCAGGCAAGCGGTCAAGGCATTTATAATGAATGGGCATATAGTGGTTGGGGTGGGTAATATATACGCCTCTGAGGCGCTGTTCCGCGCGGGGATACTGCCCCACCGCCAAGCCGGTCGAATCTCTAAAAACCGCTACCAACGCTTGAGTCAAACTATCCGTGAAGTCCTGCAAGAGGCGATAGCCCAGGGCGGCACAACCTTGCAAGACTTCACTAATAGTGACGGCCAGCCAGGGTATTTTGCTCAGGAGCTGCTAGTCTATGGGCGCGAGAACCAAGCCTGCGTTAGCTGTACCAAGGCAATTAAGATGAAGGTTATCGGCCAGCGTGCCAGCTACTACTGTAGCAATTGCCAGAGCTAGGGTAAGATTATGACTGTTCACCCAAATATAAAGGTTTCTTAAATGAAAGCCATCCACTTAGCCTTACTCGGAAACCCGGTTGAACACAGTCTGTCACCTTTGATTCAGCAAAGCTTTGCCGAACAATTTGGTTTCTCAATTAACTATGAGTTGCAACAATGTACGGCGGAACAATTCCCAGCCGCCGTGCACAAACTGCAACAAGCCGGCGCTGCTGGTTGCAATATAACTTTACCGCTAAAAACCCTTGCTTGTGAGCTGGCGGACTCAGTTTCTAGAGCAGCGCAGGTCAGTGGCGCTGCTAATACTCTGGTTTTTACTAAGCAGGGCATCTACGCTGAAAATACCGATGGCAAGGGCTGGTTAGCTGACCTTAACCAGAGAGAAAATAAAATCAGCGGAAAATCAGTATGCCTGCTTGGTGCTGGTGGCGCTGCCGCAGGAATCCTACCTGAAATTCTAAATTTAGCGCCTGGCTCCCTGATGATCGCTAATCGCGATACCGCAAAAGCTGAAGGTATATTACGAAATAATACTCGGGCAAACTGGCGGGTAATCAGCCTCGATATGCTCGCCGCAGATACCGTCAATACCTATGATCTGGTGATAAATACAACCTCACTAGGTCATCAAGGTCGCCTGCCAGCGATGCCCGCTGAAATGTTCAACCCCGAGGCATTGTTCTACGACCTCAACTACGGTCAGGCAGCACAACCAGCCCAGGAGTGGTGCCGGCGGCAGGGGATTAACTATCAGGATGGCACCGGCATGTTGGTTGAGCAAGCGGCACTAGGCTTCACTTTATGGACCGGGAAAACACCCAGCACCGCCACCATACTAAAACAGCTCAGAGCCGCCCCGGAGTAAGCTTTCCAGCTCTTGATCAAGCCCTGAGATCGCTCCAGCAGGCACTGGCTACTACCACTCAAACAACTTCCACATAACTGGAGCTACTGGGTTGAGACCGTTCTCACCTGGCTGTAGCTCCAACTCACCATCCCCATCAAGGTCCATATAGTAATAGGAAATGCCTTCTCTAGGGGTGACTTTAACCATATAAACACGCCCATTTTGTCGGTATTCTTCTATGGTTTTATCTTCTTCAGTACGAATACTTACTACCGGCGGCTCTTCTTCAGAACGCACCTTTGGTGGCAATGGAGGGGGCTCTAACCCGGTTTGCGGCTGCTCGCTTTCTTGTGCCACAGCGGATACTGCCAGCAACAACAATATGCCAACCGCTAGCAACTGATATTTTTTTGAATTTAAACACATAGCCTGCGCCTCGTCGGGTAAGAAGCATTAGAATAACAAATATAGCCCGAAAAATTCACCTAGGCAGTAATTTATCCCATGACCAAGCCAGACCATGACCCGAATACCACTCTGTTCCTCGTAGATGGATCCTCTTATTTGTACCGGGCCTTCCACGCCCTTCCGGCCCTCAACAATAGCGAGGGTGAAGCAACTGGGGCTATCTACGGGGTAGCAAATATGCTGCGCCGCCTGCTAAAAGAGTTCGACCCAACCCGGGCCGCGGTTATATTTGATGCCAAAGGGAAAACCTTTCGGCACGAAAAATACCCTCTGTACAAAGCCAATCGCCCGCCAATGCCAACGGAATTGCGTGAGCAGTTGGAAGGCATAAAAGCCCTGGTTAAAGCCATGGGGTTTCCAGTACTTGAAATTACCGGGGTTGAAGCTGATGATGTAATCGGCACGCTTTGCCAGCAAGCAGTTAGCCAGGGCCTTCAATGCGTAGTTTCAACCGGTGACAAAGACTTGGCCCAACTGGTTAACTCATCGGTGACGCTAATTGATACTATGAAAAACTCCGTTTTGACACCAAGCTCAGTTAAGGAAAAATTCGGTGTCGCGCCACAGCATATTGTCGATTACTTAGCCCTGATCGGGGATAGCTCGGATAATATTCCCGGGGTCCCTAAAGTGGGGCCAAAAACTGCAGTGAAATGGCTACAAAAATATACCTCAGTAGATGAAATCATAAAACACGCCGGGGAAATAACGGGCAAGGTTGGTGAAAATTTAAGAGAATTCCTACCTCAACTGCCACTTTCACGAGAGTTAGCAACCATTAAGCTGGATGTGCCACTTGAAGCCGGTATAAATGATTTGCAAATGCAGGCCTTAGATAAAGAGCCCTTGGCAGAGCTGCTAAAACGCTATGAATTCCATAGTTGGTTGCGAGAACTAGGCAGCCCCACCGGCTCCGACCCATCTGCCGACAAACCGACCAAAATCGACTACACCACAATTCTGGATCAGGAGAGTTTAGATTTATGGCTGGACAAGCTTGAGTCTGCCGAGCTGTTTGCCTTTGACACCGAGACCACTAGCCTGAACTATATGCAGGCTGAAATTGTTGGTTTGAGCTTCGCTGTAACTCCTGGTCAAGCCGCCTACCTACCCTTGGCGCACAGCTACCCCGGCTGCCCGCCGCAACTGGACCGGGATACAGTTCTAAAACGCTTCCAGCCATTACTGGAAAACCCAAACAAAACCAAGCTTGGGCAACATCTGAAATATGACCGCAATGTGCTGCTTAACTACGGTATTGAGCTAAACGGAATTGCCCACGACAGCATGTTGGAAAGCTATGTGCTTGATAGTACTGCCGGGCGCCACGATATGGATTCTCTAGCCAACCGGTACCTGGGAGAGGAGACCATTAAGTTTACTGATATAGCTGGCAAAGCAGGTAAAAAGCAACTTACATTTGACCAGGTAGAAATTGATAAAGCCAGCCCTTACGCCGCCGAAGATGCGGATATAACCCTCAGATTACACCAACATATCTGGCCCAAGCTGGCTGCCCTGCCAGCACTAAAAAAACTCTATCAAGAAGTAGAAATTCCGCTTCTTTCTGTGCTTTCAAAAATGGAAACCAATGGGGTCTTAATTGATGGCAAGCTCCTCCGCGCTCAAAGTACCGAGCTGGCAAAAAAAATCATGCTCATGGAGCAAACCGCCTATGAGCTCGCCGGGCACAGCTTTAATTTAGGCTCACCAAAGCAACTACAACACATATTATTTGAAGAGTTAGAACTGCCGATTATTCGCAAAACTCCTAAAGGCCAACCATCAACAGCAGAGGATGTACTAACTGAGCTAGGCCACGATTATGCGCTGCCGAAGTTGATCCTTGAATACCGTAGTTTATCCAAGCTGAAGTCTACCTATACCGACAAGCTGCCAGGGCGGATAGACCCCAACACGGGCAGGGTGCATACCAGCTACCACCAAGCGGTTGCTGCTACTGGCAGATTATCATCGGCCGACCCTAACCTGCAAAACATTCCAATCAGAACAGCCGAAGGCAGACGCATTCGTGAAGCCTTTATTGCCCCCCCGGGAAAACTGATTATAGCCTGTGACTACTCCCAAATTGAGCTACGAATTATGGCGCACTTATCTGCGGATAAAAGCTTGCTCCAAGCCTTTCATAACGATCTGGATATTCATAGTGCCACCGCTGCAGAGGTTTTTGCGGTGCCAGTTGATGCCGTCAGCTCAAATCAACGGCGCGCAGCCAAGGCCATTAATTTTGGCTTGATGTACGGAATGTCAGCTTTTGGCCTAGCCAAGCAATTGGAGATTAAGCGCGGCGAGGCGCAGGAATATATTGATACCTACTTTTCCCGTTACCCTGGCGTGTTTGAATACATGGAGCGAACCCGTGAACTGGCTCGCGAACAGCAGTATGTTGAAACCCTGTTTGGGCGCCGTCTGTGGCTGCGTGAAATCAACGCCAGCAACCCCATGCGTCGTCAGGCAGCTGAGCGCGCTGCTATCAACGCCCCAATGCAAGGGACTGCCGCCGATATCATCAAGCGGGCAATGTTAAGCGTAGATCAGTGGATGCAGACGGAAAAACCCGATGCCCTGATGATAATGCAAGTCCACGACGAACTAGTATTTGAAGTCGCCGAGGAGCAAAGAGATCAATTCACCAAAGAAATAGTCAAGCAAATGGAGTCAGCCGCAAAGTTAGCCGTGCCACTACTGGTTGATGCCGATTACGGGGCTAACTGGGAAGCCGCCCACTAGCTCGTATCGCTCACCAAACTAGCGAGCCCTCGCCACCCGGCGAGAAATGCTGGCTGGATCAAATAAAAACCTTTACTTAATCAGGCGTAGCGCGAAGGGCACTCTAAATGGCTTGCCGTTTGAAGCGGCAATCGCGCCCATAATACAAAACACCAGATGAATGATAGCTATAGCCATTATAACCACAACCCCAATCACCACAATTATTAACAGCAGTCCGGCAAAATATACGATAATCGCCGTAATCGACCAGTTAAGGGCTTCTTTTGCCTGATCTTTAATATAGGCGTCATCTTGCTTTAATAAATACAGGATAAGCCCTGGAATAAAGCCAAAAAATATCGTCCCAATCCATACCAACAGAGCCATATTCTTTGAATCCTGGCTGGTTTCCTGAACTTCGTTATTCGCCTCTTCGCTCATAATTGTTCTCTTTATTAAAAGCCTAGTTAAAATATCAAACAGGAGACAGCAGTATAGCAGAGCCGGTGAATTAAACCTCACCGCATCCGCAGGACATGGGGTAATTTCCGAGCTCACACAAATCCAAAGCTTACGATGCTTCCGCTGCGCTTGACAGCACCCTGCGAAACCTTGGCTCCTTGGGCAGAGTGGGTTGGGTTCGAGGGCATGGCGCTGGACTGAGGCTCATAGCAACGCTATGGGCCGAAGGAAGCTCAAGCCCAGAGGCTCCAAACCACGCCAATCTCTAACCCGCTCGACACCAATAGAATTGCAAACCCTGGTTTGTCTTTTGGGGTTGGGTTCGAGAAGCTGGCGCCGGGCTGGAGCTTCTGGGCGCCGGGCTGGACTGAGGCTCATAGCAACGCTATGGGCCGAAGGAAGCCCAAGCCCAGAGGCTCCAGAACCAGCCAGATTCCGGAACCAGCCCCAAAAGACAAACCTAAAAACCAAAAAAAGCCCCGAACAAATGTCCGGGGCCAATCTGCAGTTTGGTCGTTGGGGTACAGACCAAACCCGTATTCGATCCGTTGAGGGAGGATAACGGATCTATCGTCACTAGGAGTGACAGTAATTAAGACTATGGACGGTTTAATTAGTTCAAAGAAATATATATATTTTCTTATAAAGTCCGCACTCAACAGGGTGTATCTTTTGAAATCAATCTGTTACAAGTTTAGCGAATTACAGTATCGCTGCGTAGATCCCTAATTGTACTGACAGACTGCTGGCCGCCAAGCTCCCCTGACAGATAACCCGCCAACTCTGGGCTGGAAAAATAACTGACTAATTGTTGCTGATTTAGTGCTGGTGATTGCCCGGAAGGGTTGGCGCTAGTTGATACCAGCGGCTGGTTAAATGCTCTGCATAATCGCCGGGTAAGTGGGTTATCGCTCACTCTTACCGCCAGAGTATCGTGCTTGCCGGTCAACCATCCCGGGGTGCCTTTTGCGGCCGGAAATAACCAGGTTACAGGTCCTGGCCAGCTTGCTAGGGCACGGCCCATTTCACACACACTGACCGGCGCCAACAAACCCTGAAACTGTTCAAAATCCGCAGCCACCAAAATCAGGCCCTGTTCAACCGAGCGCTGCTTGATCTTGAGTAGTTTGTTAACTGCGGCCTGGTTGTTGGGGTCACATCCCAGGCCCCATACTGCCTCTGTAGGCCAGGCAATAACTTCCCCTGCAAGTAATGCCGCTACCGCGGCATCGGTACTTAGCTCTGGCAGCCGGGCATTCATTTCAACTGCTGGTTTTAGCTGCTACTTTTTTCTTGCTGGCCTTCTTCTTACTACGTTTTTTCTTGCTAGCCTTTTTCTTGCTGCGTTTTTTCTTCGCCGCTTTTTTCTTGCCGGTCTTTTTCTTTTTGCCTTTTTTGTCAGGCGCCGCTTCCAGTAACTTCAACATATCTTCCAGCGACAAGGATTCCCACTCAACATCTTTGGCAATTCTGGCATTCTTGTTCCCGTCGGTAACAAAGGGCCCCCAGCGGCCTTTAATAATCTGAATTTCTCCCATTGGAGTATCCGGAATAGTTTTAAGAATCTTGGCCAAATCAGCAGCTTTTTTAGCCGCAATCAGCTCCAGAGCACGGGGTAATTCTACCGTGTAAGGGTCGTCTTCTTTAAGCGATACAAATTTGCTGGCATAGCGAATATATGGCCCAAAACGGCCAATGCTGGTAGAGACTTTTTCGCCATCCTCGGTTTCACCCAACTGCCGTGGTAACTTAAATAGCTCTAGAGCCTCATCAAAACTAATCGAGCTAAGCCGCTGCCCCGGGCGCAAACCTGCAAATTTAGGCTTACCTTCATCCTCAGCTGTACCAATTTGTGCGTATGGCCCATAACGCCCCAAGCGCACAGACAACTCCAGGCCAGTTGCTGGGTCTTTACCCAAAACTCGCTTATGGCGAGCTTCATCGCGAGATACGGTTTCTTCCTTATCCTTGACCCTGGCAATGAACGGTTCCCAGAAGCTGCGCAACAGGGGAACCCAGTCTTTCTCTCCCCGCGAGACTGCATCCAGATTATCTTCCAGACGGGCCGTAAATTCATAATCCACATAACGCTCAAAGTGCTTGGAAAGAAAGTTGGCAACCACAATTCCGGTATCGGTAGGATGGAAGCGTTTGCGATCCAACATTACATAGTCACGATTTACCAGCGTGGAAATAATATTAGCGTAAGTGGAAGGCCTGCCAATCCCGTACTCTTCCAGCACTTTAACCAGGCTGGCTTCAGAATAGCGTGGCGGTGGGTCGGTAAAATGTTGCTCAGCGCGAATTTCTTGCAGCGGCACCAATTCACCCTCCACCAATTCCGGCAGGCGTTTTTCGGCCTTTTTATCAGTGCCCGGACGGCTTTCTTCGTAGACCGCTAAAAACCCAGGACGCGCAACAGTAGAACCGGTGGCGCGAAACGTTGCCCCATCAAGATCAAACTCAGCTGCAACCAGATGCATAAGCGCCGGAATCATCTGACAAGCCATGGTCCGTTGCCAGATTAATGTATATAGCTTGTGTTGCTCTTCATTCAAATAAGGCTTCACACGGTCAGGGGTTAGCGCCGCCGAGGTCACACGGATCGCCTCATGCGCTTCCTGAGCGTTTTTAGACTTGGTTTTATAAGTGTTTGGCACCTCGGGGATTTGATCTGCCCCAAACTGCTGACTAATCTGTTGCCGAATATCCACCAGGGCATCTGCCGACAAGGCTACTGAGTCGGTACGCATATAGGTAATCAACCCCTGTGTTTCTCCGCTAATTGCAATACCTTCGTACAACTTTTGAGCAGTGCGCATGGTTCTTTGGGCGGTAAAGCCAATTTTTCTGGCAGCATCTTGCTGCATGGTTGAGGTTATAAACGGTGCTGCCGGTCGCCGTTGGCGCTCTTTGCGGGTAATTCTGGCAACCTGCATTTTGTCACTGGCACTATTAGCTAGCCGCTCACGGATTGCCAGAGCCTGATCAGTATTGTTGATATCGAACTTTTTGACTTTATCGCCATCAAGAATATCTAAATTGGCGGTAAATGCGCTACCGTCTTTAACCAAATCAGCTTCCAGCGTCCAGAATTCTTGTGGATTAAAAGCATCTATCTCAGCTTCGCGCTCCACAATCAGGCGTAATGCTGGTGACTGTACCCGACCTGCAGATAGCCCAGGACTAACCTTGCGCCACAGCAAGGGCGATAAACTAAACCCTACCAGACGATCCAGTGCCCGCCGTGCTTGCTGGGCATTTATCAGGTTCATTTCCAGATCACGCGGATTAGCAACCGCCTCCTGAATGGCTTTTTTAGTAATCTCTGAAAACACCACCCGGTAAAGCTCGCGACCCTCAAGCAGACCTTTATCGCGTAATATTTCGGCAACATGCCAGGAAATAGCCTCTCCTTCGCGATCTAAATCCGTAGCCAGATAAATAGCCTCGGCCTTTTTGGCCTCGCGGACTATGGCATCTATGTTTTTCTTGCTACGGTCGATCAGGCGATAATGCATTTTAAAATCTGCATCGGTCTCAATCGCGCCCTCACCCTTGATGAGATCACGGACATGCCCAAAGGAGGCCAAAACTTTAAAGTCCTTGCCTAGGTATTTATTAATGGTAGAGGCCTTGGCAGGCGACTCTACAATCAGTAGATTTTTTGCCATTCTTTTTTTACCAATTTATACCAATCAACAAATCAGCCACGACTCGTACAAGCAGTGGCTGATTTACATTACTTAATTCTGCGGTTAAAACCAGGCCATATGGCTTGGCTTGGTCCCAGTTTACTGACCAATTTCAGTACTGCGAAACAGAATCCCTTATTTATTAATGCCTATATTCTATCTCGCTGTCAAACATCAATTCTTCCATCCAGGCAAAATTAGCCTCTTGCCCTGGCTGATTAAACAGCACCATCAGCACTACCCACTTAACATCATCCAGGCATATTTCATCGCTATCAAGGGCCATTAAACGATCTAGCACTAGCTCCCTACAGGTGGTATCCAAGACCGCAACATTTTCCAGATACAGCATAAAGCCTCGACAATCAGTATCCAGACGAGCCATTTCTATGGCGGAATATATCCGCATTGGTCGGTCGCAGGCGGATATAGGCGCAGGCGCCTCGCGCTGATCAGCCAGCGCATCCAGCCAGCTGAAGGCTTTATCTATTTCGGCATTACTAAAACCCGCTTGATGTAGGGAGTCCTCCATACTATGGCGGTCATCAGCCTCATCGGCCTGGTCGTAAATATAATTTTCAAACAGGTACATCAGTACCTCGAGCACATTTTCTTTCATTCTTCGGTTAACCTGTTTTTATTTCTCAATCAATAACTGCTTCATTGTAAGCGGCTGAACGCCCCACCGGGATGAGTTTCAACCATTCCTTTCAGTTCTAACACCAATAGCATGGATGAGACTGCCTGTGGGGTCAATCCACTAAGGCGAATTATTTTCTCCACAGCCTGCGGATCGAAGCTCAAATTTGACCATAGTTTCTGGTATTCCGGATCATCCGGAAGCCCCAACCGTGCCTGATTTGCACTTTCTGGGACTTGCACCGACGTGGCCTCCAGCTCGGTTTTAAGACTAGGCTCCTGCAATCGCTGGTGTAACTCTTGGGCCAGCTCTGCGGCCACTGCGCCGAGCTCCTGAATCACATCAGCACCAGTTTCAACTAGCTTGGCGCCGTCACGAATCAAGCGATGACAACCTTTAGACATGGGGTTGTGGATTGATCCTGGAATCGCAAAAACTTCACGGCCTTGCTCTACCGCCAGCCGGGTGGTAATCAATGTACCACTCTTAACCCCAGCCTCCACTACCAGCACACCCAGCGATAAACCGCTGATAATTCGATTTCTGGAAGGGAAGTGTGACGGTCTAGCCGTGGTTCCCAGCGGAAACTCTGAGACCAACAGACCAGCTGCTGCTATTTCAGCACTTAACTTGCGATTTGTTACCGGGTACACCACATCTACACCAGTGCCTAACACCGCTATCGTACTGCTCACATTTAGCGCAGCCTTATGGGCAGCTGAGTCAACCCCGCTCGCCATGCCTGAGGTAATCACAAAGCCTTCTTTGGCAAGATGACGGGCAAAAGCTGCGGCATTGTCCAAACCACCACGAGTGGGGTTTCTGGAACCAATTATGGCTATTTGGGGCTGCCAGAGTAAATCTACATCTCCCGCCAGCCAAAGGGCAACCGGGGGATCAGGGATGCGTTTTAATACGGCCGGGTAATCGGGGTTATCGAATGTCAGCAAGCAGTGGCGACCATCATCTAGCCACTCAGTATCAGCACGCAACAGCTCCATATCCGGATTGCGCAAATACGCCCGGCTTACAACAGGCAACTGAGATGAGCTGCTAAATAGTTCGGAAATACCCCCGGAAGCAAGCGCCTTTAATACTGCCGCACGCCCCAGTTTGGGAGCGCGCAAAGCAATCAACCAACTGCGTAAACTATCGCTAGCAGAGTTACGCTGCAAGCAGGTGCCAGTTAAAACCGAGTATCCGGATGTCGCAGTAAATCACCTTCAACTACTGTACGATGACCCTTAAGCAACAACCCGTAACTCACATTCTCAAAACTGCGGAATACCAGTAGCATCCCAACTCGCTCATCAGGAAGTTGTACCGCACCCTTGCTCGAACCCCAACCAGAAGCGGCCGAGCCTTTGGGGAACTTAACATCATCATTAACAGTTTTTCCAGGACGGAACACTGAAAACACATGACCTGGCTCAACTCCTTCGCTGCTGCCTGAGCTTAATGCCACTACTCGGTAGTGCCCAGCTCGGTGCATGCTGTCGCTAAGCGTTAACACCTTTAGTTCTGGTGGAATATTATCCATAGCCTGAGGGTGGAAATAACGCTCGTACGCATGAGACTCCACTGGGAGAAGGTAGTTGCCCGGCTTAACCGCGCGCTTACCACCGAGCACCTCTAAAATAGCCGTGTCGCCACTTTTAACTACTTTGGCCCGTGCCACTTCATACAGCTCATAGCCTAGTACCCGCATATTTTTACCTGCGCGCAAAAAACCTTTATCGCGTGCTGGAACATACTCATTCATCCGCGTGCCAGCCTTATGCTTAACTGTTTTAGTGCCGTGTTTCCCTATCTTTTCTTGATAAATATAGCTCAATTCAGCAATCACATATTCAGTTCCATACTCCCCGCTTATTCCGCGCGCGTAAGTATGATCTCCTCGAACCGCATTCATCCGCGTTTCGTTATTGGCGACTATATACGGCAGCCCTTCGAACTCTGCCGCAGTAATTACCCGTGGTTTAACCAAGAAGTTATCGACCAGGTCAAACGGTATCGCATCTATCGGCTTGCCATCAAGTTCACGAATCTCAGGGGCCACCCGGTTAATCACCAGCCGTGGCTGGCCGTCAACATAAATTAGGGATATTTGGTCACCTGGATAAATCCAGTGTGGATCCTTTATTTGAGGGTTAGACTGCCAGATAGACGGCCATTGCCATGGGTGCTCGAGAAAACGTCCCGAAATATCCCACAGAGTATCGCCTTTCACCACCACATATTCTTGTGGATGGTCGGCGCGTAATTGCACATCCTGTGCATGAACTGCTGAAAGCCAGGCCAGTGCAATTATCAACACTGTCAGTTTGAGTCCAGTTATATTCCTTTTCACTTTACAATCCCCTGGTAAGTTGGGTTTAAATTAATGTTATTCACTCGGTAAACATGAGGCGTTATACTGCTAGATAGCTGATGAATTAAGCCTATTTAATAGCATATAACCATAACTCTCATTTATTATCATAATTCGTAAGCTGAAAAACTTCACCTATTTATTGGAAATCTATGGCAATACTTACAATTATTGAGTTTCCGGACCCGCGTCTACGCACCCTGGCAAAGCCGGTAAAGCGTGTAGATACGGAGGTTCTACAGCTAGTTGAGGACATGCTTGAGACCATGTATCAAGCCAATGGCATCGGCCTGGCTGCAACCCAGATAAATGTGCATAAACGGGTATTAGTGCTGGATGTTAGCGAAGAACGCGACCAACCCCTGGTTTTTATCAATCCGGAAATATTGGCAAAAGATGGCCTCCAAACTTACGAGGAAGGCTGCTTATCGGTGCCGGGAATCTATGCTAAGGTCCAGCGGGCTGAAGAAATACGGATCCGGGCACAAGACCGTAAAGGTGAGGTTTTTGAACTTGAAGCACACGATCTACTGGCTATCTGTCTGCAGCATGAAATTGATCACCTGGATGGTAAATTATTTGTAGACTACCTCTCACCCCTGAAGCGCCAGCGTTTAAAAAAGAAGCTGGAGAAACAAAAAAAGAGTGACCTGCTCGATGCGCCCCAGCGAATTATCTAAACCTAACGACATGCAGTTGTCCCCACCTTTAACCATAGGCTTCGCCGGCAGCCCTGAGTTTGCCACCAGCGCGTTGGCAGCGCTGGTGCAAAGCCGGCACCAGGTTAAGGTTGTGTACACCCAGCCAGATCGCCAAGCCGGGCGTGGCCAGAAAATTGCCACCAGCGCAGTTAAGCAACTGGCTCTGGCTGAGGAAATTAGCGTATTACAGCCTCATAGCTTGAAAGCGCCAGCAGCCGTGGATGAATTCCAGGCACTGCAGCTAGACCTGCTGGTGGTGGTCGCCTATGGGCAAATTCTTCCCCCTTCTGTTCTCAATGTCCCGCAACTAGGCTGCTGGAATATCCATGCCTCATTGCTACCGAGGTGGCGCGGCGCGGCGCCCATCCAGAGGGCGATTCAGGCTGGTGATAAACAGTCCGGAGTTTGCATTATGCAAATGGACCAGGGTTTGGATACCGGCCCGATACTCCGGCAATGCGCTATTGACCTGGATACCGATGAGACCGGCGGCAGTTTGCACGACCGGTTGGCAACTCTTGGCTCGCAGGCATTGATGGAAACTCTATCCGTCTATGACCACGGAGAACTTAGTCCAGCAGTTGCCCAAGCAGAAGCCGGGGCTACTTACGCTAACAAGCTAACTAAAGCTGAGGCCCAAATTGACTGGCAACAATCAGCCGTAGATATCGAACGCAGTATTCGGGCGTTTAATCCCTGGCCGGTGTGCTGGGCGCAATTACAACAGCACCGTATCCGTATCTTCGCAGCCCAAGCACTAACCACAACAGCCGAGCAAGCGCCAGGAGAGATCCTAAGCATTGATGAAACCGGAATCCGCGTTGCCTGTGGCCAGGGGCAGCTAATAATCACCCACCTACAAAAGCCTGGCGGCAAACAAATATCAGCCAGAGATTATTACAACTCTCTGAGCGGGCGGGTCTGAGGATGAAAACTGCACGCGCCGTCAGCCTGAAAGTATTGCTGGCCACAAGCCCGGCCCCGGGCAGCCAAAGTCAGTCGCTAGATCGTGCTTTGGCGCGTTATCTGCCGCTGCTGAATGAGGCACGGGATCGCGGCCTGGCGCAGCACTTGTCCTATAGCACTTTGCGCTGGCTGGGAGCCACCCAATTCATCTCCAGGCGGTTATTAAAGAAGCCTTTAAAAGCTAAAGATAGAGACATTCATCTACTAATTCAGATGGGTCTGGTCCAGCTTTGGCGTGAAGCGATTCCAGCGCATGCGGCAGTCCACGAAACCGCGGCCGTGGCCCGGGGCTTGAGAAAACCGTGGGCAGTACCGCTAATTAACGGGGTTTTACGAAACTTCCAGCGCCAACGCCAACAATTAGAGGCAGAATTGCAAGACTCACCAGCACGCTGGTCTTGCCCTGAGTGGTTGCTTCAGGAAGTTAAAGCTGCCTGGCCTGATAACTGGCAAGCAATTCTGAATGCTAATAACCAGGCAGCGCCAATGTGGCTACGAGTTAATTTACGCCAATACAGTCGGCAAAAATACTTGGCATTGCTGCATGAAAACAAACTAACTGCTGTAGCCGGAAAATGGAGTTCTGCAGCCATCTGCCTTGAGCAAGCAGTGCCCGTAAACCAATTGCCCGGGTTCGCCAATGGTGCCGTGTCAGTACAAGATTCAGCCGCCCAGCTAGCAGCTGAGATCCTGGCTCCACAGGCAGGCGATAGAATATTGGATGCTTGTGCTGCTCCTGGTAGCAAAACCTGTCAGCTGATTGAATTACAGCCGGAAATAGCTCACCTGACTGCGCTTGATAATAGTGAAAAAAGACTAAGAAAGCTAACTGAGAACCTGCAAAGGCTACAACTTGATTGCGAAATAATTTGTGCCGATGCGGCCGCTGCAAAGAACTGGTGGGATCAGAGAAAATTTGATCGAATATTATTAGATGCACCCTGCTCCTCAACCGGTGTAATTCGCCGTCACCCGGATATTCGGTGGCGCAGACAGGCTGAGGACATTGCTACCATCAGTAAACTTCAACAGCAAATTTTGAACCAGTGCTGGCAATTGTTAAAACCCGGGGGCCGCCTCCTATATGCAACCTGCTCGATACTACCTGCGGAAAACCAACTGGTAGTTACTAGCTGGTTGGAGTCTGTAAGCAATGCCAGAGTAGTGCCTTTGGAAACCGATTGGGGTTTAAGTGCCGGAGTTGGCAAGCAGCTATTGCCGGGCGTTAGCGATACCGGCGAAGACGGCGATGGGTTTTTTTACTGCCTGCTGGAAAAGCTTCCACATGAGTAAGCCCGCACTAAAATTTGTCTTGCTAGGCGTGTGCTTGTTAATTGGCTCTTGTGACCGCCAAGAACCACCAAACTCAGCGTTCAAGGTGCTGCACATAGAAGCCGAGATTGAGAACCGAACCAGCCAGCAAGAGCTTCTGATAGTGGCCGACTTGAGTCTAAAGTTCACCCCGGAAGTCGAGGAAGCCTTGCGTAAAGGAGTTATTATCCTCCTCAGAGCGAACGCCCGTATTGTCCATGACCAGTTTATCCCCAGAGTGGTTGAAGATCGTAGCCGCCGCTGGCGAATTCAATATTTGCCCTTATCGCGGCATTACCGCTTAACCGACACCCAGACTAAAGAACAAACCAACTGGCCCCGCTTGCGGCACGCATTAGCGGCTCTCCGGAGAATAGAAATTGAACTGCCCCCGGTGGCGTTAGATGCAGGCAGTTATCGCCTGGAGGTGCGAATTTATCTTGATCGCCGCAAATTACCACCCCCCTTGCGTCTGCCAGCACTGGTATCATCGGCATGGAAACTTGAATCAGACTGGTATCAATGGCCATTTCACATAACAAAATAAGGCGTCTGTTATTTAAAACCCTACCGCTGTTAGCGGTATTGGTGTTGTTGCTGTCAGCTCTATTTTTAATTGCTGATGTCAAAGAAGGCTCTGACCGCTTTACTAGGCACTATGTTTTGGTGCTGGTGCTAACCATAATTGCTTTAGTGGTGATGTTAGCGTCCATTGGCGGGCGCCTGCTGAAACTTTATACCCAAGTACGCAAAGAAACACCCGGCGCTCGGCTTAGTGCCCGCATGGTCCGGACATTTCTGGTTCTGGCTATCCCTCCAGCGCTAATCGTTTACCTGTTTTCACTCCAGTTTCTTAATGAAACCATCGATGGCTGGTTTGATATCAAAGTTGAATCCGCACTATCCGACTCGATCGAGCTAGGCCAACGCTTTTTGGATATGCAAACCTTGCATGCCCGCAACCAGGTTCGCCGCCTGGCCGCTGATATCGACTTAACCCCGGGCAACCAACTAGCTACCCAGCTATTACGCAGGGTGAGTGCGTCTGGTCCCACCGAGCTTTCGATAATGGATCAACAGGGACAGGTTTTGCGTACTGCAAATATTGATGCGAACTTACTGGAGCATAACCGCCCTGGTGACTTTGCCCTGATGCAAGCCAACGAAACCGGCACCTATGCCGCCGCTGAGCCCACCGCTGACGGCCGCTTGCAGGTAATGGTGCTAACGCAGCTACCCAATTCTGACGGCGCCAACCCCCGCCTGTTACAGGCTATCTATCCAATGCCGGCCGACTTTGTTTCGCTGGCCGATAATATCCAGTCCGAATATGACCGCTTTCAGCGGGTTGATTACTTGCGTGACTCTCTCAAGCAAAGCTTTATTCTGATACTTTCACTGGTATTACTGATTACAGTCTTGTTGGCTATTCTGGCTGGCTTTAATGCCGCCCGGCGAATGGTAAGGCCAATCTCAGCGCTGGCTGAGGCTACCGAGTCAGTAGCCGGTGGTGATCTGGACAGAGTAATCACGGCCCGCCAGCACGATGAGCTTGGGTTTTTAGTTCACTCATTTAATTTGATGACCGCCGAGTTAAAACGCGCAGGCCGCCAAAACGAAGAATCCAGGGCGCTGCTTCAGCGCCAACGCGAGTATCTACAAACTGTACTCAGCCGTCTATCCGCCGGGGTGATGTCATTTGACGGTAGCGGCCACCTAATAACCAGCAACGATAGTAGTGGTAATATTTTAGCGGTATCACTAGAGGATCTAGAGGGTTGCAGCTTAACTGAAATGGTTAATCAACAGCCCTTAATAAAACCTCTGATTAAACGCATTGAAGTAGCTATTGAAAATTCTGAAATCAACTGGCGGGATGAGCTTAAGCTCAGTCGTGATGGCCGCCCGCTAGTATTGATGTGCCGGGGCTCACGGCTACCTGACTACGAGGGTCAGCCAGCCGGGTTAGTGGTGGTATTTGATGATGTCACCGTGCTGGATCAAGCACAAAGAGAAGCCGCCTGGGCCGAGGCTGCCAGGAGAATGGCGCATGAAGTTAAAAACCCGCTGACCCCAATCCGCCTGTCGGCCGAGCGCCTGCAATACAAACTGGCTAAAAAGCTTGATGAGAAAGACCGGGACTTTTTGCAGCGAGCTACCGATACCATAGTCAATCAAGTAGATGCTTTAAAAGAATTGGTCGATGATTTTGGTGACTACGCTCAAGATACCGCAACCAATGTGGGCCTAGGCCAAGGTCATGGGAAGCTCGATTTAAGCGCCTTGATTATCGAGGTTGCCGGCATGTATAACGACCCACAACGGCCGGATATGATGGATCTGAAACTATCAACTGATAACCCTCTTATCAGCTGTAATAGTGGCCAGTTACGGCAATTGCTGCACAACCTGATCCGCAATGCTCTGGAAGCAATGGATTCACAAGCTGATGCACATTTGATAATTAGCAGCCAAACTGATACCTCAACCAATCCACCAGAGCTGCTGTTGAAAATTATAGACAATGGCGCGGGCCTGGCCAACGAGGTTCGCGACAGCTTATTCCAACCCGGAGTCAGCACCAAGGCCAACAGTAGCGGTCTTGGCTTAGTAATTTCACACCGCATTGTGAGTGGCCATAAAGGCAGTATCCAGCTAATTGAGAATGCCGCTGGCGGGGTCACTGTTGAGGTTCGCCTGCCACAAGGCGTCCTCTAATCAGACAACGGGGTACAATTTTGTTATTCTGTTGCACTAAAACAACAATACACTCACACCAGATGCACTCGGAAATACTCCCGAGCAAACTTTAATTGAAGCGAAATGACAGACCAAAGAATACTAGTTGTAGATGATGAGCCTGATATCCGTGAGTTGATCCGGGATATTCTTGAAGACGAAGGCTACCAGGTAGATACTGCCGAGAACGGGGAGTCTGCCCGGGCTAAATTCAGTGCGCGCATGCCAGATCTGGTACTGCTGGATATCTGGATGCCAGATACCGATGGCATCAGCCTGTTACGAGAATGGCAAAGCCAAACCGACCAGTGCTGCCCGATAGTGATGATTTCCGGGCATGGCACGGTTGAAACTGCGGTCGAGTCTACCCGCGCCGGAGCTTTCGATTTTGTCGAGAAACCACTGTCTTTAGGAAAATTAATTCTAACCGTAGAACAAGCACTGGCTAGTGGCGCTAATCTTAAGAGCTTAGACTCCACTACTAGCAAAGAACAAGCAGGGCTGGAGCCTTTGGGCAATAGTGCAGCTATGGCCAAGCTCCGCGCTGCAGCGGAACAAATCGCCGACCGAGATGAGGCGGTGTTAATTCAGGGCGAATCGGGCTCAGGCAAAGAAACTTTGGCGCGCTACATCCACAGGCAAAGTAAACGCCGTAACCAACCATTTGTAATTCTTGATTTTGCCAGCATAGCTGAAGATCAGTTACGGCAATTCTTGCTTGGCGACCAGGCAGAAAGCGGGTTGTTAGAGCAGGCAAATAATGGCACCATTTATATCCGTGACCTTTCCAGAACACCAAAATTAGCTCAACAAGTCATTCATTCAGCGCTTGAAAATGAGCACCTCAAGCCCGGCAAGGAGCGCTTTAATGCCCGCATTATTGCCGCTTGCAGTACTGCTCCTGAAAACCTACTGGAGAAAGGCGAGTTTAGCAAAGAGTTGTTCTTTCGCCTGAGCGTATTACCACTAACCGTTGCGCCATTGCGCGAGCGACCAGAAGACATCATTGAGCTGTTACGCTTTTATACCGAATACTTTCCTAACCGCGAAAACATGCCATACCGTCACTTTTCGGTAGCCGCACAAAACAAACTGCGCAACTACGACTGGCCTGGCAATGTGCGTGAATTAAAAAACCTGATAAAACAGTTACTAATCATGGGTGATGGCCAGGAGGTCAGCGCGCAGGAAGTCAGCAAGGTGATCTCCCACAGCGCTGCTGCCGCCAGTACCAACACCGGCCTTAGCCGCGTATTCAAGTTACCGCTAAGAGAGGCCAGAGAGCAATTTGAGCGCGAATATTTAACCCACCAGTTGCGCGAAGCAGGCGGCAGCGTAGGTAAATTAGCCTCCGCTGTGGGCATGGAGAGAACCCACCTTTACCGCAAGCTCAGGGCCCTGGGAATAAATCCAAAATCAGTTAACAAAAAACTATGAAAATCGTAATTCTTGGTGCCGGGCAAGTTGGCTCATCAGTTGCCTCGCAGCTAGCCAACGAGGTCAATGATATAACCGTAGTAGATACCGATGAAATGCGCTTGCGGGAGCTACAAGATCGCCTGGATATTCGTGTAGTGCAAGGTTTTGCCTCTTGGCCAAGTGTATTAATGCGTGCCGGAATTGAAGATGCCGACCTGCTGATTGCAGTAACCAATAGCGATGAAATCAACATGATGGCCGCCCAGGTAGCTTACTCTTTGTTTAACACTCCATTAAAAATTGCCCGGATAAGGGCTCAGGAATACCTTGATAACCCAACCTTATTTAGCTCCGGGCATTGTCCGGTTGATCACCATATCAGCCCGGAACAAGAGGTCACCGAATACATAACTCGCCTGATTGAATTCCCCAGTGCCTTGCAAGTACTGGACTTTGCCGACGGCAGAGCGCAGTTGGTTGCCACCATGGCCAAAGAGGGCGGACCTTTGGTTGGCCAGCGGCTAAGAACGCTTACCAAATTACTACCCCAAGGGGTTGAAACCAGAGTTGCAGCTATTTTCAGAGACAATAAAGCCTTCATCCCGCATGGAGGCACCATAATTGAAGAAAATGACACCGTCTACTTCCTGGCTGCACGCAAACACATTCAAACTGTGATGTCTGAGCTCCGTCGCCTGGAGCCTCCAGTTAAGCGTGTTATCCTCGCCGGCGGCGGGAGTATTGGTTTCGCGGTTGCCAAGGCGCTGGAAAAGAAATATCACACCAAGTTAATTGAACACAGCCGGGAGCGAGCCACGCAGATTGCCGATACCCTTGAAACCGCTATAGTGTTGGTGGGAGATTGCTCAGATGGCGAACTACTGACTGAGGAAAGTATCGACCGAACCGATGTTTATGTGGCTCTGACCAATGATGATGAAGCCAACATACTCTCCTCCATGCTGGCAAAAAAACTTGGTGCACACAAAGTAATCACCCTGATTAACCGCCCCGCTTATGCAAAGCTGGTAGAGGCTGGCAGTATAGATATCGCGGTTTCACCACAACAGGTAACAATCGGCGCTCTATTAACCCATGTCCGCCGAGGCGCAATGGTACGAGTACATTCATTGCGTGGTGGTATGGCCGAGGCTATTGAGGCAATCGCGGTAGGTGATCGCGGCAGCTCAAAGCTAATTGGTAGGCGAATTGATGAAATAAAACTACCCCCGGAAACCACCTTCGGCGGAATTGTCCGCGGTGAAAAAGTGCTGATGCCACATCATGATACCGTCATCCAATCTGATGACCATGTCATTTTATTCGTCCTCGACAAGCAGCAAATCCCAGTGGTTGAAAAATTGTTTGAACCAAGCGTAGCTTTCATCTAAGGCCTCAATATGCGACGCTCCTCCATTCAAAGTATTATTGGCATTTTACTGCTGCTATCTAGTTGCATGATGTTGCTGCCAGCCCTGGTTGGCTGGTTTTATCAAGACCAAACCACAGTCGCCTTTCTTGAAAGCGCAACTATCCTGGCGGTGCTGGGGTTTGCTCTTTACCTGCCAGTTCGGCAGGCTCAGCATGAACTGCGTTTGCGTGATGGGTTCGTGGTGGTAGCCGCTTCCTGGTTTACTTTATGTATTGGCGGCGCTATCCCGTTCATATTGCTTGAAGCACCGCAAATAAGCATCATCGACGCCATTTTTGAATCAGTTTCGGGTTTAACTACTACTGGTGCTACTGCCTTAACCCAAATTGACGACCTGCCCCGGGGCATATTGTTTTACCGCCAGCAACTACAGTGGTTTGGCGGTATGGGTATTATCGTTTTGGCAGTAGCGGTACTGCCTATGTTACGAATCGGTGGCATGCAGCTATTCCGGGCGGAAACTCCAGGACCCATGAAAGACAACAAGCTAACCCCAAGAATTACCGAAACAGCAAAGGCTTTATGGTTAATTTATTTAGGTTTGACCATCGCCTGTGGGCTGGCTTACTGGTTAGCCGGCATGAGTGGCTTTGATGCCGTTGCCCATGCTTTTTCAACCGTCGCTATTGGTGGTTTTTCTACTCATGACAGCTCTCTGGCATGGTTTAACAGCCCCTTGATTGAGTCCATTGCGATGATATTCATGGTGCTTTCCGGGATCAATTTCGCATTGCATTTCTTGGCCTGGAGAAATGCTACCACGCTGCCTTACCGGCAAGATGCGGAAATAAAAGTGTACCTTGCTGTGCTGCTCTCGGCCGCAGTAGTGGTTAGCCTTGGTCTGTATTTTTCCAATACATATCAAAGCGCTGGTGAATCAATTCGCTATGGCATGTTTCAGGCCATATCGTTTATGACCACCACCGGCTATACCACTGCCCCGGCACATACCTGGCCCAGCGTCTTGCCGATTATTTTAATGCTGGTGGCCACCATTGGCGGCTGTGCCGGAAGCACTGCTGGCGGTATGAAAGTAATGCGGGTAATGATGTTGTTCAGGCAATCGGTGCGTGAAATTCATCACCTTATCCACCCTAATGCACTAGTCCCCACCAAGATGGGCGGCAAGACTATCTCGGGCAAGGTTATGTATGCAGTTTGGGGGTTTTTCTTCCTCTATATGGCCAGTTTTATGGTTTTATCCATACTGGTAACCGCCACCGGGATAGATCCCATTACTGCCTTCTCGGCAGTTGGTGCCAGCATCGCTAATCTGGGCCCTGCCCTGGGTGAAGTAGGTAACCATTACGCCCATATAAATGACCCCGCAAAGCTTATTCTGGCTTTTGCCATGCTCTTGGGAAGGTTAGAAATTTTCACCTTGCTAGTGTTGTTTAGCCCCGCTTTTTGGCGAGATTAATAAAACCTGGGTTCACCATTGGGCCGGAGGCCGAAACGCTTATATGCCCAGAGGTATTGGCCCGGGTCTATCGCAATGCAGCTTTCCACCCCCTGGTTCAAGGCTGCTAGAGCTTCATCCTGTGAGTCAGAATATATTGCTTCAGGGGCTGATAAAAAATGTACTTCATAACCTTTGCCACGCGGTAAGCGGCGACCACAAGTAAACACTACTTCACAGCCGGTTCGTTGGGCGAGGCTGGGAATCAGGGTTTGGGTTAATGCTGGTATACCAAAGAAGGGCGCAAATTCTCCATCGCCTTTTTTGGGTTGCTGGTCAGGCAACACCACCACTACATTGGCTTGCTTCAGGCCCCTAAGTAGCGCCATCAGGCCCCGGGAATTTGCGGGGACTATACGCCCTCCAGGGCGTTGGCGTTTACTGTTTATATAGTCATCTACGGCGGTATTTGCAGATGGTTTATACAGGTAAATGATGTCCTTGTTTACGATAAGCTCACTCAAACAAATACCACCCCACTCCCAGGCGCCAAAATGAGGCGCAGCTAGCACGACCCCTTTACCTCTTGCCAGCGCTTGCTCGAGAATCTCCTGTCCATGAACCTTAACGATCTTGGTAGACACCTTCGACAAGGGCCAGTACCAGTTAGGCCCAGCCTCCAACACCGATTTGGCAAACTCCTTTAACGATCGCACCACCAGTTTGTTCCGCTCTGATTCAGATAACTGCGGATAGCACAGCGCCAAGTTTTTCCGACTAACCTCACGATGCCGCCTGGACAAACGCAGCAGTTGCCCGAACGGCCAGGCCATAGCGTGCACCACTGGTAGCGGGAACCAGGAGAAAAACCGTAAAAACCACGACAAAATACGCATACAATTAGACCATACAATCAGACCATACAGTTTACACTGGGATCAGCGAGTTTACTGGATAACAAAATGATAGCGTTACTACAAAGAGTCACCAAGGCCAAAGTCGAGGTTAAAGGCGAGCAAGTTGCCAACATCAAACACGGCCTGTTAGTGCTGGTTGGGATAGAAGCAAATGATGGCACAGCACAGCTACAGCGCCTTGCTGAGAGGCTACTAAATTACCGGGTGTTTGCCGACCAGAGCGGTAAAATGAATCTTAATGTTTGCCAGGTTATGGGTGAAATAATTCTGGTGCCGCAGTTCACTCTGGCGGTAAATACCAATAGCGGTAACCGCCCAAGCTTTTCAGCAGCCGCCCCGCCAGAGCTGGGGGCAGCACTATTTGATCAATTTGTGAATGATGTTAAATCACGCCATCAAGCAGTACAAAGCGGTGTCTTCGGTGCCGATATGCAGGTCACCTTGGTAAATGACGGGCCCGTGACCTTCTGGTTGCAGGTGACCGCCTAATCCTCAGCTAAAAGCTCGGGGTAAACTCTATCTGGGGGTTGGGATGGGCGGGGCTGGGCGTACAACATTAGCCATCATGATATGAAAGGTTCGGGCTGGGCTGGTCGCTAATATTTTGCCACTGCTAGAAACTACTTTAGCTATCAGCTTGTGTTCCCCGCGATAAACATCGTTAAGCGTAAATGTGGTGCTGGCCAAAGCCGGGTAATCTATACCATCAAGATTAATCTGAATCTTGTGATCCAAACCCAAATCCACGGGTAAGCCTACCGACACTGTTATGCTGCCCTCCGTACCCCAAAGGTTTTCCTGCTCCTCCGGGCTTTCAATTGCTATGCCGGTATAATTTATTTTCGGAAGGTTTTCTTCTTCATCTTCAGCATTTTCAGGGTCTTCTTCATCTCCTGCATACGACCTGTCCGGGCTGATAACACTCAATCCTGGCAGCTTGGCTGCTTCAGCGTTCGCACTCGGTTTACTGGTGGTGTATTCAATCGACCCGTCAGCTCGGACAACCTTGTAGTATTCTTTTGCCATCACCGACTGAAAACTTACCAGCGCCAGAATGACTACCAAACAAACGAAACCTGTAATCCTGCGATTTACCATTATAATTCTCCTGATGTTACATCCTTACACTAACGGTAACACAGCCGCTGTGCTACCGTAGCCTGAGGCAACTACCATTGTCCCCTAGTGGCGCTAGAACCATGCTCAGCGGTCATCCAGACCGCGCCAAAATTAAAGCGAGTAGTACATATCAAATTCAACTGGGTGGGTCGCCATTCTTAATCTGGTCACTTCTTCCATTTTTAGTTCAATATAGGCATCAATTAAGTCATTACTAAAGACCCCGCCAGCAGTCAAAAACTCCCGATCACCATCCAGCGCCTCAAGCGCCTGATTCAAGCTATGGCACACAGTGGGGATATTTGCGGCCTCTTCTGGCGGAAGATCGTAGAGATCCTTGTCCATTGGCTCCCCTGGATGAATCTGGTTTTTAATACCGTCCAGGCCAGCCATCATCATTGCCGCAAACATCAGATAAGCATTACCAGTTGGGTCACCGAAGCGAATCTCTATACGCCGGGCCTTGGGGTTGCTAATAAATGGAATCCGACAAGAGGCCGAGCGATTGCGAGCCGAGTAGGCCAGCATTACCGGCGCTTCATAGCCAGGCACCAGGCGCTTATAACTATTTGTTGAGGCATTTGCAAACGCATTTAATGCCCGAGCATGCTTAAAAATACCGCCGATATAATAGAGCGCCATATCCGACAAACCACCATACCCGTCACCGGTAAACAGGTTGTTACCGGCATTCATCAAAGACTGATGCACATGCATTCCGCTACCGTTATCTCCAACCAATGGTTTGGGCATAAAAGTGGCGGTTTTGCCAAAGCTGTGGGCAACATTATGGACCACATATTTCATCGTCAGCAGTTCATCGGCCTTTTGCGTTAGGGTATTAAAGCGGGTGCCAATTTCACATTGCCCTGCAGTGCCAACTTCGTGATGGTGAACCTCTACCGGAACTCCCATCGCTTCCAATACTAAGCACATTGTAGCCCGCATATCGTTAAGAGAATCAACCGGTGGTACCGGGAAATAACCACCTTTCACGCCCGGACGATGACCAGGGTTTTCACCGCCCATTTTAGCACCCGAGTTCCAGGCGGCCTCTGCAGAGTCGATTTGGTAAAAGGCCCCCCGCATTTCCGTTTCCCAACGCACGCTGTCGAACACAAAAAACTCTGGCTCCGGGCCAAAATATGCCGTATCAGCGATTCCAGATGATTGTAAATATGCCTCCGCTCGTTTAGCCAGAGATCTGGGGCAACGATCATAACCTTCCATAGTGTTGGGTTCGAGTACATCACAACGAATAATCAGCGTTTCATGCTCAGAAAATGGGTCGCTTACCGCGGTCGCGAGGTCTGGCATTAAAATCATATCTGACTCATTAATGCCCTTCCAGCCAGCGATGGATGAGCCATCAAACATTTTGCCCTCTTCAAACAACTCCTCATCAACTACCCCGACCGGCAGGCTGACATGTTGTTCTTTTCCCAAAGTATCGCAAAACCTAAGGTCCACAAACTCGATATTTTCTGTCTTAATTCGATCAAGGATTTTCTTGGCGCTCATGATGCCTACGGCTCCTGTGTATAGTGTGTTTTAGTTTAAAAACAATCATGCTTTAATGTGTGTTGGTGCTTGTTGGCTGTAATTAACTGCGTTTTATTGTGTTTTACTAAAAATAGCTCTACTTACACCCAAAGCTTGCTCCACTAAAGTTTACACCAGCTCAATTAAATCCACCAATTATTGTTTTATAAAACCCTGGTTTGCCTAAATATTGCGCCAGTTTCAATTTACAGTATGTACAACAACACCAGCCCCAAAACCAGGCGATATATTATAAATGGTAAAAACCCCACCTTTTCCAGCAAGCGCAAGAACGCCCAAATACAGGCAAACCCGGCACTTGCAGAAACTGTCGCTGCGAGCAAGAAGTCTGTCGCCGAAATAAGGCTCTCGCCACGCCATATCTGTAAAGCCCCATAACTGCCAGCAGCAGCCAAAATAGGAATTGCTAATAAAAACGAGAACCGAGCTGCCGTCTGCCTGGTCATACCAAGAAACCTGCCAGCAGTAATGGTAATGCCTGAGCGTGAGGTGCCGGGAATTAACGCCAATACCTGTGCCATACCTACTAACAAGGCCTGGGTTTTAGTTATCTCTGCCAACTCATGGCGCGTTCCACCCCAACGGTCTGCTACCCACAGCAACAGCCCGAAACCAATGGTTGCCCAGGCAATAATCTCTATACCGCGCAGATTTTCCTGCACCCACTCAGCTTCCATCCAACCAATGTACAAGCCCGGAATAGAGCCTATTAACAACAGCGCCCCCAAGCGCCGGTCGGTTGCTGAGCTACTAGATGGCCGCAACCACGCCTGAATTAACACCCGTAAATCATGTCGGAAATAAAATACCACCGCCACCAATGTGCCCAAATGTGTAGCCACATCCAACACCAGGCCTTCATTCCCCCAGCCCATTAGCTCGGCAACCAGAATCAAATGCGCCGAGCTGGACACCGGCAAAAACTCCGTTAGCCCCTGAACCAGAGCCAGGATTATTATCTGGTAGGTTTCCAAAAGCTTACCCTACAAATGCCTAAGCTTGGCAGAGGTCACTTCAACGCTCATCCCAAGAAGTAATACATGTATTGAGGTCTTTTAGTATTCCGTTATTTATATTGTAGATCCAGCCATGAACCGATAACTCACGACCCTGCTCCCAGGCTTTAATAACGCTACTGGTGCGGCAAACATTCTTCACCTGCTCGATTACATTTAACTCACATAATGAATCAAAACGATCTGCCGGATCCAGTTTTTCCAAAGAGCTGGAGTGGAGTTTGCTGACATCTTTTATATATTCAAGCCAGTTATCTATAAGCCCGTGCTTCTCATTGCCCATAGCCGCTTGCACTCCTCCACAACCATAGTGACCGCAAACGATCACATGCTTAACCTTGAGCACCTCAACTGCATAATGAATTACTGAAAGGCAGTTCAGGTCCTCCGCTGGAACTACATTAGCGATATTGCGGTGCACAAAAACCTCGCCTGGAGGCAGGTCAATAATTTGATTGGCGGGCACCCGGCTATCTGAACATCCTATCCATAGATATTCCGGAGTTTGTTGGCGCGCAAGCCTGGCGAAAAACTCAGGGTCTTGATTTTTGACTGCACTGGCCCATTCCAAATTGCGTTCAAACAGATGTTCTAGTGTATGCATATTAACTACCTAAAGGCTTTTCCCAGAACGCGGCGTTACCAAGTTCCGGGTTGAGCTCATAATTATTAAAACCAAACTTATTGTACGATGATTTGGCCACCGTATTACCGCTTAATACCTCTAAAGTTAATTTGCAACACCCCCTGGAGCGGGCGATTTCCTCCACCATAGCTAGCAGCTTGTGACTTAAACCCAAACCTCTAAAATCCTTTAGCACCACCACATCATGAATATTGACCAAAGGCTTACAAGCAAAGGTTGAAAATAACTCAAAGCAATTTACCAGCCCCGCTGGTTTGCCATCGACATAAGCAAGCACACTAAAAGCATGTGGCCGCTGGGATAGTTCGTTAGTAAGATTGGCCATAACCTCAGCAGTTAGCGGTTTTCCTCCTCCCATAGGGTCACAGGCATAAGCATTTAGTAGCATTACCAGATCAGCTGCATGCCCAGGGTTAAAGTAATCGACACGAATAATTTTAGTTTGCATTTATATACATCTCTTCATCAGCAAAAGCAGCAGCCAAGTGCTGCATTAATAATTTAATTCTTTCCACATGGCGCAAATCTGGGTGAGTAAGCAACCACAACTCACTGGTTTTACCAGGCATAAAGCTGAATAATCGCATAATTCCAGGGCGCTTCTGATCGTCAGGCAAAAGCGCCAGGCCTTGACCCGCCTCAGCAAAGCCTGCCATCGCACTAAGGTCATCACAGCGGGTAATAATTTGTTGCTGGTGGTGTTTTTCCTGCCAAACAAAAGCCGCCAGCTTACACATTTCACCACAGGCACCTATCAGCGGGTGCTGGCCAAGCTCGGTAATATCCATAGGTAAACCAAAGTTATCTTGGTAAGACCGGCTGGCATAAACCCCCCAACTAATCGAGCTTATTTGCCGCCCGACTAAATGCTCTGGTGGCGCAGCAGTTGCCCGAACCGCAATATCGGCCCGCCTATCGTTCATATTAAACTCAAGATTACTAACCAGCAATTCGATTTTAATATCTGGGTACAAGCGATTAAAATCAGTTATATAGCGACCCAAATACCGATACGCAATATTATTCGGAGCGGTAATCTTAACCACCCCTTTGGGCCTAAAGTCCTTACCAATTATCCGTCGATCAAGGTCATCAAATGCAGCCGCTATTTTCACCGCAACCTCAAGCAACTCATCTCCCATGCTGGTAAGTTTATACCCCTGCGGTAACCGCTCAAACACCCTCCCGCCGGCCTCTTGCTCGAATGCATTCAAGCGCCTAAAAACAGTCGAGTGATTCACCCCCAGTTGCCGCGCAGCAGCCGCTAGATTTCCAGTATCAGCTATTGCCAGAAAAACCTTAAGTGCGTTCCAATCCATAACATCCATCTGCTTGCATTTATGCAAATTAAGTTTGCCTATTTTGCCAATTTACTTTCATTTTTGCAAGACTGATAATATCAACCTTACTAAGGAGATAAGTTATGAAAGATTTATTAAAACCAGAAATAGGCGCCTTCATTCTCAGAATTTCTCTCGGGAGCGTGCTGCTAGCACACAGTGTTTACCTAAAAATGATGGTATTCGGACTAGCCGGTACCGCCGGTTACTTTGGCTCAATTGGTCTGCCTGGCTGGTTGGCATATATAGTATTCGGAATCGAGGCCATCGCTGGCATCGCCCTGCTAGTAGGTTTCAGAACCAGGCTTTTTGCCGCCCTTACTGTCCCGGTTTTGTTGGGAGCCACCTGGGCACACGCCGCCAACGGTTGGCTATTTAGTAATGCTGGTGGTGGTTGGGAATACCCATTGTTACTAGCAGTGTTGGCCCTCGTACAAATCACGATGGGTGGTGGCAGGTACGCAGTAACTAAGGATTAGCCAGATATATATCTTTGTGCATGGTTGGCTGTAACCCGCGCCGTGTAAGCAGGAGGTGCTACTTTTTGTCAACCTGAGACAGTTAACTGGGCAGTAGTGATGTTCAATATAAAAAATTTGGGGGTGGTTTGAGATGAAAATAATCGGTATCAGCGGAAGCCTGAGAGAAGGTTCCTACAATACGGCTTTACTGAAGGCGGTGAAAAGCACCTTGCCTAATAATGTTCAGTTCGAAATAAATAGCATAGATAAAATACCTATGTACAATGAAGATTTAGATGCTGAGGAAAAGCCTGAAGAGGTGGTATTGTTAATCGAAATAGCCACCATAGTTATTAATGACGACATTATAAAGCCATCTATGGGGTTCGGCATGCACCCACACAAAAACATGGAAATTATTTCTATCCCACTAAAAGGTTCATTAAAACATAAAGATAGCATGGGGAATCAATATGTTATTCATGCGGGCGAGGTTCAAGTTATGTCTGCTGGTACTGGAGTTTCGCATTCAGAATATAATAACTCTACCCATGATGATGTTAACTTATTACAAATATGGGTTATCCCAAAAAGTCTTGGTATTCGTCCCAGGTATGGTCAAAGAAAAATAAATAAAGACCATCGGCGTAACATCTTTAAACCTATCGTTGCTCCTTTGGGCACTGAGGGTGTCGTCAATATCAATCAAGATGCTTATTTTTCAATTGCTGATATTGATGCTGGTACAACTATAGAGTATGAAAAAACTAACAAACAGAACGGTGTTTATTTTTTCCTTATTAAAGGGAGTCTTAATATAGGAAAATTACTATTATTTAAAAGGGATGGCATGGGTATTACTAATGAGGATAATATTAAAATTATATCTCAAGAGAAATCCAAATTATTGTGTATAGAGATTCCTATGGCATAAAAAACTGCTCTTTACTAACTTTATTAGGTATAGTGTTAAGGTTCGTACTTGATCGAGCACATGGCTTCTGTAAATATTACCTCTGCTCGGAGAGCGCGCTTTTAGATGAAAAACATAAGAAGTTTATTTATCGTTATTGTCTCCATTGTTGCGGTGGCGGCGATCTGGAGCCAGCCCCCAATTGCTCAAGATATTCAATACCACCTGTTTGCTGATACGCGAACGCTTTTTTCAACTCCTAACTTCTGGAATGTCCTGTCTAACATTCCTTTTTTGTTTGTCGGTATAGCTGGCCTTTATGGCCTGCTTGTTTCAAAAAAAATAAGCGCTCGTGCTGGTCAAACATCTGCGTATATTCTGTTTTTTGCTGGTGTGGCCTTTGTGGCTATTGGTTCTGGTTATTACCATTTGCAGCCAGATAATAGCTCACTTTTATGGGATCGCTTACCCATGACTGTGGCATTTATGGCTGTGTTTTCTATAATTATCAATGAATTTATTTCTTCCAAATACTCTAAGCCTACCCTGTGGGTCTTAGTTATATTTGGTGTTTTTTCTGTGGTTTATTGGCATATTACTGAGCTGCAAGGTACTGGAGATTTGCGGTTTTACGCCCTGGTGCAATTTTTACCAATGCTGCTAATTCCAATATTTCTGTTGTTATACAGGAGCAAATCAAATAATGTGGCTGGCTACTGGTGGCTATTATTATGGTATGTAATAGCCAAGGTGCTTGAGTATTTTGATGCAATAATATTCGATTTAACGGGCTTGCTAAGCGGTCACTCACTGAAGCATATTGCGGCAGCTACTGGTGTGCTGTTTCTATTGCTGGCCTACCGCAAAGAAAAACCCGGAAGAAATACTTAAGCGGCCTTTGATTAACATTAGCCCGGCAACTACGCCGGGCTATTTTGTATTTGTGTAGCTTACAAACTAAATTTCAGGCTTTGCTACACATCCAGGTTGCTGGTTGAGAGTGCGTTTTCTTCAATAAACTCCCGCCGTGGTTCAACCTCATCTCCCATCAGAGTAGAAAAGATTAAATCAGCAGCCACAGCATCATCTATGGTTACTTGTAGCAAGCGCCTGGTTTCCGGGTTTACCGTTGTGTCCCAAAGCTGCTCAGGGTTCATTTCGCCCAGCCCCTTAAAGCGCTGGAAGCTTCTACCTTTACGACTTTCTTCCATTAGCCAAGTGAGCGCTTCAGCAAAGCTCTCAACTGCCTGCTCAGCCTTACCCCGGTGTATCACAGCTCCCGGCTGTACCAACTCATGCAAGGACTCAGCTAAGCTAGCAATCAGGCGATAGTCTGCGCCATCAAAGAACCTTTTACCGATAAACCGAGTTTCGGTAACCCCGTAAGTGGTTCGGTGTATGTTGATCCCTTTGCGTTCGTCTTTTTCTGTCAACTCCAGCTCATAATTAACCGCAGTTGCCGCAACCGCATTCAGCCGGGCGCTCATACCAGCACACCACTCACTCCAGTCTGAATCTGGTGACTCTACTGATATTGTTTTATAATCAATGAGTTGGTTTAAAAACTCGGGGTCATACCTGCGCCCAAGACGGGCTACTACTGTCTGTGCAGACATATAATCTCTAACCAGTGACTCTAGGCCCTCACCTGAAAGTGGTGGCGCATCCTGGCTATATGTCAGTGAGGCGTTATCCATAGCCCGGGCAATCAGATACTCATTTAATTCTGCATCATCTTTAAGGTAATGCTCCTGCTTACCCTTCTTAACCTTATACAGAGGCGGTTGACCAATATATATATACCCGCTGTCGATCAGTTCTGGCATTTGCCGATAAAAGAAGGTTAACAGCAGGGTGCGAATATGCGACCCATCCACATCCGCATCGGTCATGATAATAATGCGATGGTAACGGAGTTTTTCAATATCAAACTCATCTTTACCAATTCCGCAACCCAGAGCTGTAATTAAGGTGCCAATCTCAACTGACTGCAACATCTTGTCAAAACGTGACTTTTCTACGTTCAGTATCTTTCCTCGAAGCGGTAGAATTGCCTGGTACTTGCGGTTTCTTCCCTGTTTGGCAGAGCCACCTGCAGAATCACCCTCCACCAAGAATATTTCCGATAAGCTTGGATCTTTTTCTTGGCAATCAGCTAGCTTGCCTGGCAGCCCGGCAATATCCAGAACACTTTTTCGCCGAGTCATTTCCCGAGCTTTTCTGGCAGCTTCTCGAGCCCGAGAGGCATCCACTACCTTTGATGTAATAAGCTTGGCTTCTGCTGGGTTCTCTAGCAAAAAATCTTTAAGCGCGCCGCTAACCATAGACTCAATTATCGGCTTAACTTCCGAAGAAACCAGTTTGTCTTTTGTTTGTGAGGAAAACTTTGGGTCCGGAACCTTTACCGACAACACCGCCAGCAAACCTTCACGACAATCATCACCACTCATGCTGATTTTTTCTTTCTTGGAGGCTCCGGACTTTTCAATATACTGGTTAATCGTGCGGGTAAGCGCCGCCCTGAAGCCAGCCAGGTGACTACCACCATCACGCTGCGGTATGTTGTTAGTAAAGCAGTAAACGCCCTCTTGGTAGGAGTCTGTCCATTGCATTGCGACCTCTGCCACAATCCCGTCGACCTCGCGACTAAAACTTATAACACTTTGATGTAATGGAGTTTTTCTTTTACCAAGATACTCAATAAAGGAACTAATTCCGCCTGCGTAGGAAAACACGCTATTTTTTCCGGTGCGCTCATCGCGTAACTCTATATATACCCCGGAGTTTAGAAATGATAGTTCACGCAGGCGCTTTGCTAACACCTCGAAGTGAAACTCTGTATCAGAGAAGGTCTCTTTGCTCGGCAAAAACCTAATCATGGTACCGGTTTTAACAGTGTCCTCGGACGCCTTTAGGGGCGCCTGTGGTTCACCGTTATGATAAGTTTGCTGCCAAACCTTACCGTCTCTTCTGATTTCCAGATCCAGGGTCTCAGACAAAGCATTAACCACCGAAACCCCAACCCCGTGTAAACCACCGGACACTTTATATGAATTATCGTCAAATTTACCACCGGCATGTAAAACCGTCATTATCACTTCGGCGGCTGATACACCCTCTTCTTCGTGGATATCAACCGGCACACCACGGCCGTTATCACTAACAGTGATGCTACCATCTTCGTTGATGCTTACAATAATCTTGTCACAGTGCCCAGCAAGAGCCTCATCTATAGAGTTATCAACCACCTCAAACACTAAATGGTGTAGACCCGTGCCATCATCGGTGTCACCGATATACATACCGGGGCGCTTGCGTACCGCATCTAGCCCTTTAAGGACCTTAATGCTGGAGGAATCGTATTTATTAGTCATGTTTGCTACCGCTTTGTCCCACAAATACACCGGCCTGTAAACCATGCCAGGCCCTTTGTAAGATTATATTAATGTGTGTTTTGCTGTCTTACGAACTAGCGTGAATTATAACATTTTCTGAAACTTACCGTGTTTCACGTGAAACACCGCGCAATCCTTGCTCATCTCAAATTGTTGTGGCAAGTCTGCTACCACCGCAGTAATCCAGACCTGGCTATTGTACCTGCACACCCGCTTTAATAATTGCTCTAAACTTTTGCCATCAAGCTCGGAGGCTGGGTCGTCCAATAGAAATATTGGTTCAATGCTGTTATTTATCAAGTGCTCAGCCTGAGCGAATAGTAGAGCGCAAGCCAACATTTTTTGTTGGCCCCTGGAAAGCACATCCCTGGCCCTTTGCTTGCCTACTAAAAGGTTAATATTGGCTCGATGTGGGCCACCCAGGGTTTGGCCCGCATCTTGGTCCCGTCTACGGTTGTTTAACAGATATTGTTGGTACTCACCCTCACCCCAACCGCGGGTATAGCTTATGGTTAGCGGTGGAAACTCGGGCGATAAGTCGGCTAACACATTAAGGATAAAAGGTTGTAGCTGAGCAAAGACTAGGCAACGCAAGTCATTGATTTGTTTTGCTGTTTCTCCAAGCTGTTGATCAAGCGCAGTAATAATTTCCGCGCTTTGTCGGCCCTCCGTTTGCTTCAGTTGCGCGTTTCTTTGCTTAAGCGCACGATGAAACCGGACCCAAACAGAAAGGAAGTCTGGTTTCACGTGAAACACTGTCCAGTCCAGATAACGCCGGCGATAATCGGGCCCGCCGTCCACCAGCAGGTGGCTGTCTGGTTCAAAACATACGTGTGGCAGCAAACTGGCAAACTCGGCCCGTTGCTTAATGTCTTCGCCATTAAGTCGCCCGCGCCAGCGACTAACACTACGCTCAACCCCGAGTTTATATGTTTTCCCCTGGTGCTCCAGTTGGCAGTGTAGTTGTAGTTGCTTTTCAACTGGACCAATCAGGTCTTTATGGTTGCCGCTGCGGAAGCTCCGTCCTTTAGCCAAAACCACCAGGGACTCCAGCACACTGGTCTTGCCGGCCCCGTTGGGGCCAATGAAAAAGTTTAACCGCGGATGCAGTTCTAGCGAGGCCGCTTTAATATTGCGGAAGTTGCCAATATTAAGCTTTAGTACCCGCACCTATCCCAGAGCCTATATTGATCAGAGCTTTAATGGCATTACCACATGGCGGTTTTCTTCGTTACCCGGCTCAGTAACCAAACAACTGGCGTTCGGGTCTTCCATTGCCAGGCAAACCTGGTCACTATCAAGGGCATTTAAAGCATCCAGAAGATAGGTTACATTGAATCCAAGGGTTGAGTTTGGCATGTCTTGCTCAACTGAAAGGTTCTCTACAGCCTCTTCCTGATCACGGTTGTGAGCAATAATTTTCATATTGTTATCAGTTAATTCCAAGCGAACCCCATGATATTTTTCATTAGATAAAATTGATGCCCGCTGAAGCGCACGAATCATTTCCGCACGATCAGCCTGAATGGTGTTGTTAGCCCCAACCGGTATCACCCCTTCATACTCAGGGAAATTACCATCAATAAGCTTAGAGGTAAATTTAACATCTCCATGAACTAACCTTATGTAATACTTACCAATTCCTAGCTCTACGGTTTTATTGCTATCCTGAAGCATGCGGCTTAATTCAAGCACCCCTTTGCGCGGAACTATTTTCTTGAGGTTTTCCTGCAAGTCAAAAGATGCGTTCAGATCACAAAGAGCCAAACGATGCCCATCGGTGGCCACGGTTCGCAGCAAATCATTACGGATATCAAACAACAGGCCATTTAAGTAGAAACGGACATCACCATTTGCCATCGCAAAAGAAGTTTTATCTAGCAAGTGTTTTAAGCCTTTTTCTTCAACCTGTATGCTCTGAATTACCGCCGTAGCTTCAATTCCAGGAAACTCTGAAGCAGGCAGCGTGCTTAAAGTAAACCTGCTGCGTCCAGCTTTTACCAGAATTTGTTCGCCTTCGGTTTCGAAGCTAATGCTTGCACCATCGGGTAAAGCCCGGCAGATATCTACAAGCTTTCTTGCCGGGACTGTTGTCTCTCCAGCTTCTTCAACATCAGCGCTAACTTTAGCTACTAGCTCAACTTCCATGTCGGTACCTGTTACTGATAACTGACCTTCTGCAGCTACTAGCAAGAAGTTTGCTAGTACCGGTAATGTCTGTCGTCTTTCCACTACGCCGACTACTTGGCTTAGTGGTTGTAGTATCGCTTCTCTTTGAATGCTGAATTTCATCTTCTTATCCCATGTATATAATTATAGATCTATTTATAAAGATAGTAATAATAAGCCCTTGAGCTTGCTGTATATATCCGAATATTTACCTTATTTATCAGGTATATACAAGAAGCATAAGCCGGTTAAAAAGCTCTGTATGCTATGTGGATAAAATGTGGATAAGTATGTTTTTCGGTTTAATACATTTTTATCCACAAATAATTCACACCATTGTACATCAGCCTTTGCCCAGTTTGAAAAAAATGCTTTATCTGACATTAGGTGGTAAGTTCTCTTAACAAGCGTGACCAATCTTCACGCAAGCGGGCATCGGTATCACGCAGCTCCTGAATTTTACGGCAGGCATGTAAAACAGTGGTGTGGTCCCTGCCACCAAAGGCGTCACCAATTTCCGGCAAACTATGGTTGGTTAGCTCTTTAGCCAGGGACATTGCCACTTGTCTGGGTCTGGCAATGTAGCGCTTACGGGATCGGCTCAACAGCTCGTTTACCCTGAGCTTATAAAACTCGGAGACAGTCCTCTGGATGTTCTCAATTGAGATAAGCCGGTCATGCACTGCTAGCAGGTCTCTTAAGGTTTCGGTAGCAAACTCCAGGTCGATAGTGCGACCGGTAAAGCGAGCGCTGGCGCTCAGGGTGTTTAAGGCGCCCTCCAGGTCACGCACATTTGAGCGCATTCTTCTGGCGATAAGAAAAGCCACATCTTTGGGTAAAGATGTGCCCTTTTCTTCTGCTTTGCTCATTAAAATAGCCACCCTGGTTTCAAAATCAGGCGGCTCAATTGCAACCGTAAGGCCCCAGCCAAAGCGTGAGCGCAGGCGTGACTCTATGCCTTTAACTTCTTTTGGGTAACGATCGCAGGTTAAAATTATTTGTTGCTGCCCCTCTACTAAGGCGTTGAAAGTATGAAAAAATTCTTCTTGAGTACGTTCTTTTCCAGCAAAAAACTGGACATCATCAATTAATAGAACATCCAGATTTCTATAGTGACTTTTGAACTCATCAATTGTTCTGTGTTGCAAGGACCGGATCATATCGTTGACAAATTTTTCCGAATGCAAATACAAAACCTTGGCATCTGGTTTGACCTCTAAAATCAAGTTTCCACAAGCGTGCAGTAGGTGGGTTTTACCTAGTCCGGTACCACCATAAAGCAGTAGTGGGTTGTAGGTTCTGCCGGGTTTTTTTGCCACTTGTTGGGCAGCAGAAAAGCCAAGTTCGTTTGACTTACCCAGAACAAAGTTAGCAAAGGTGTAGCTGGGATCAAGCCCCGATGCAAAAGACAGGCTGGTTGCCTCTACTCTGGTAGCTCCCGGCCTGCTTACGCCAATATGGATGGTAACTAACTCCCGGCTTACCCCGAAGTGTTCCAGAATATCGCGAATACGCTCTAAGTACTCATTAGCAACCTGGTCGCTGATAAATGAATTGGGTGCCAACAACTTTAACTGCCCCCCCGGACCAGATGTCGCCCGTAGGGGGCGAATATAGGTGTCAATATCGTGCGGGGCTAGCTCTCTTTCCAGGTGTTGGAGGCAAAGTTCCCAATTTTTATTAGTCATTTTTCGGTGTGCCAGAGTAAAAGGTAATGGCCGTGGATTAATTATTTATCGGCAGTCTGATGAGGTTATTATTATCTTAACCAGAGTAGAATATATGTTTAATTAGCATATTAGCTTTAATTGTAAAATCAACAACTTAAACAGGGCATTTACTTTTGTATATATGGTTTTATTGTTTTGCACCAGCAATTTCAATTCGAGTAGTTAATGGTGCTTCCCACAGGCATATTAACCTGCTGTGGATAAGTTATCCACAAAAACCGCTTAGATTTATAAAATCTCTTAAAATAGTGGCTTTTTTGTCGATTTAACTTGAAACAAATGGCTGGGAAAGGTACTATTCGCCTCTTGTTTTGAGCAGGCTCAACAGTTTAACTGGATTTCCCACAAGAAACACGAAGAGCGCCGTTAAAACGGCTCTTGATTGAGATTGGGGTTATCGTTAGAGTCGTATTTTATAGGTAATTTACAATGAAACGTACATTTCAACCAAGTAATTTAAAGCGTGCACGCACCCATGGTTTTCGTGCTCGTATGGCAACCCGAGGTGGCCGCGCGGTAATTCGTGCTCGCCGGGCCAAGGGCCGGAAACGCCTTTCTGCTTGATGTTTTTAGGTGACCAGCCGAGCCGAGCAACAAGCTTTAATTAGCCAAGCGTATCCGCGTGAGCTCAGGCTAACTGGCAAGCAGGACTTTTCCAGAGTTTTCAAAAAAAACGCCTCTTGTCGCGACCGGTATTTTAGAGTTTTGGCCCAAACCGGAAATGGTTTGGGCTTTGCTCGTTTAGGGCAGGTTGTTTCGCGTAAAGTAGATAAGCGTGCGGTTCAACGCAACCGGATTAAGCGGCTGGTAAGAGAAAGCTTTCGCCGGCAAAAGGCAGGAGCCGAGCAAGGTATAGATTTTGTTGTTTTGGCTCACAGGCATGCAGCTCTTGAGCCCGATAACAACATACTGCTTAACTCAATTGATCAACTTTGGCAACAAATTGAAAAAAAACTCTACCGGCAAAACCCGAGTAGAAATCAGGACTTATAAATGGTAAACATGCGACCTATATTGTTAATTCTGTTAGTTTTTTTAGGCTATTCTCTGTGGCTTAAGTGGCAGCAGGATTATCACCCAGAAGTTGATACTATCACTAGCTCTGAGAGTGCGCCACTAGCTATGGATGCGGATCTACCGCCGGCAAACACTGTTCCAGCGGCTACGCAGACAACGCAGAACAAACCAGCAGCAGATTTACCGACTGCGCCGCAGGGCGCAAGTCCAGATGTAAGCCCAAGCGAGCCGACTTTTCAGGCTGCTAGTCCTACAATAAGCATAACCACTGATGTACTAAAAATAGAAATAGACTTATTAGGTGGCACGGTTTCCAACGCTTGGTTGTTGGAGTATCCAATAGAACAAAAGAACCCTGTAAGCAAGGTGCAGATACTCAATAGCAATAGCAATGGGCTATTTATAGCCCAATCGGGTTTGTTGGGCGGTAATCACTCTGCCCCAACCCATAATGATCGCTTTGAGGCGGTACAACGGGAGTATGCCTTACAGGCCGGTCAGGATGAGTTGCGGGTACCGCTAAGCTGGGAGTCTGCAGATGGGATTAAAGTTACCAAAACCTTTATCTTTAAGCGTAACGCCTATGATATTGAGGTCCGCCACTATTTAAGTAATAACAGCGCTGGTGTTTGGCAGGGAAATGCCTATCAGCAATTACAGCGGGCCAGGCTGGCAGATGGTGGTAGTTCATTTACTGACCCGGGTAGTTATAGTTTTCTTGGAGCGGCAGTTTATACCCCTGAAGAAAAACTGGAAAAGGTAAAGTTCTCTAATTTTTCTGATGACCCAATCAAGCTACAGTCTGACCAGGGCTGGATAGCCATGATTCAGCATTACTTTCTTTCTGCCTGGGTTCCTCAGCCAGGCCAGGTAGTGAATTACTCAACAGCAGTTGTTGACCCAAGTGGTTGGCCACGCTATTTAGTGCGTGCAGTAGCCCCGGCTGTTAGCGTTCCCGCTGGTGGGCAGCATGAATTTATTGACCAACTATATGTGGGCCCTAAATTGCAGGAAAAGCTTGATGAGGTTGCTCCTGGCTTGAGTCTAACAGTTGATTATGGCATTTTCACCATAATGTCCAAACCTTTATTTTGGCTGCTGTCTTTGTTCCACGGCCTAGTAGCTAACTGGGGCTTTGCAATTATATTGCTGACCCTGACAGTTAAGCTGGCATTCTTCAAGCTGACTGAAGCGCAATATAAATCGATGGCGCGAATGCGCAAACTGCAACCACGGATCGAGAAGATGAAAGCTCGTTACGGGGATGACCGGCAACGCTTGAGCCAGGAAACCATGAAGCTTTACAAGAAGGAAAAAGTTAATCCGCTTGGTGGTTGCCTGCCAATGCTGATTCAGATTCCTGTATTTATCGCGCTTTATTGGGTACTGCTAGAGAGCGTAGAGCTACGCCAGGCACCATTTATGTTGTGGATTACCAACCTCAGCGATAAAGACCCATACTTTATTCTGCCAGTTCTAAACGGTATCTTTATGGTGCTAACCCAGCGCCTGAGCCCAACCCCGGGCATGGATCCAATGCAGAGAAAAATCATGCAGGCAATGCCAATCGCGTTTTCGGTACTGTTTGCCTTTTTCCCGGCAGGTCTGGTGCTTTACTGGGCTACCAATGCGGGTCTGTCCTTACTGCAACAGTGGTATATAACTCGCAAGATTGCCGCCGCGGACTAAGGATCCTCTGATCTATTCGTGAATGAGCATCTTGAGGTTTATATGGAACACCTGGATACTATTGCCGCAATTGCCACAGCATCAGGTTCCGCTGGGGTAGGCATTGTTCGGGTTTCTGGTGGTGATTTGGCGGCTATCATGGTCGGTATATTAGAATCCAAACCCTTGCCGCGGCAAGCTCATCTTACCCACTTTAAAGACAACAGCGGTGGCAGCATAGACCATGGCCTGGCGCTATATTTCCCCGCCCCTCACTCATTTACTGGCGAGAGCGTACTTGAACTTCAAGGGCATGGTGGTCAGGTGGTTATGCAACTGTTACTGGCGAGAGTTATCGAGCTGGGTGCGCGTCAGGCACGCCCGGGTGAGTTTTCTGAACGCGCCTTTTTAAATGGCAAGCTGGATTTGGTTCAGGCAGAAGCAATAGCCGATCTAATTTCAGCCTCCAGCGCCCAGAGCGCACGGGCAGCGCAGCGTTCGCTGGCTGGGGTTTTTTCCCGTAAAGTAAATCGAGTATTGACAGAGCTTACCGCTATCCGAGTTTTTGTTGAAGCGGCAATTGACTTTCCTGAAGAGGAAATCGACTTTCTAGCGGATTCAGATATTGTCCAGCGCCTACAGCAGGTAATTAAAGAACTAGATCAGTTATTAGCAGACGCCCATCAAGGGCAGCTTTTACGAGATGGTATTGAACTGGCCATTATTGGCCGCCCAAATGTGGGTAAATCTAGTTTGTTGAACGCCCTGGCCGGAGATGAGCTGGCAATCGTCACCGATATTCCCGGCACCACTCGTGATGTCGTGCGGCAACAAATTTTAATTGATGGCCTGCCGGTTTATGTAGCTGATACTGCTGGTTTGCGTGAAACTGAAGATGTAATTGAAGCAGAAGGAGTAAGGCGAGCCTTAAAGCTACAACAAAGCGCCGACCTAGTGTTGTTAGTTCTGGATATGAGCACCGACAACCCAAGCGAGTTACCGTTAATCCCGGATCCGAAGCGCACCATAGTGTGTTGGAACAAACAGGATTTAGGTGGCCAGCAAAGCGCCCTTAAAACCGACCAGCAACTAGAACAGCTACGGATATCCACTCTTGATGGCAGTGGCCTGGCCGAGCTTAAACAATTAATTCTTAAACATGCAGGTATTAGCGACACTACAGAGGGCGTGTTTTCTGCTCGGGCGCGGCACTTGCAAGCATTGCGAGATACCCGGAGTTTAGTCAACCACGGGTTAGTGCAACTAACCGAATTTGCGGCTCCAGAGTTATTGGCCGAGGATTTGCGACGGGCACAATTGGCCCTTGCAGCAATCACCGGCGAATTTAGCAGCGATGATCTTCTGGGAGAAATTTTTTCCAGCTTTTGTATTGGTAAATAATAAGGCCAGGGTATGCTGGTTGTTGGACAGGAAACAACAACAAGTGTACATTAGTGTACATAAATGGTTAAAGTCAATGCGTAATATCACCTTTACTGAATTTAGGAAAGATGCCTCAGCCTGGTTTTCTTCCATTGAAAAGGGAGAGACCCTAGTAATTACTAGGCACGGTAGGCCAATTGCAGAAATACTGCCTTTCCGGGGGGTTGCAGATAAAGTCCCGTCGTGGAGAAAAAAACTCACTTGCTAGAGATTAAAGGTAAAGCTTTATCGGCAATTCTGATTGATGATCGAGAAGCCTCCTGAATGAGGGTGTTTTTTGATACCTCTGCTTATATAAAAAAATTCGTTTCTGAGACGGATAGCATCCAGATTGATAGTTTGCTTGAAAACACCAGTGAGTTGGGTCTAAGTGTTATTTGTTTTCCGGAAATAATATCAGCTCTAAATAGAAAACGGCGTGAGCAAATCCTTGGCAATGAAGACTATAAATTGCTAAAAACCACTATTTTAGCGAGTATAGAAGATGCCGACATTATTAATATTACCCCTCTAACCATAGGCAATATCACGCAACTACTGGAAACCAATTCACTAAGCTCTTTGGATGCTATTCATATAGCTGCCGCAATTGAATGGCGAACAGAATTGTTTGTCTCGGCAGATAAAAGGCAAGTTATGACAGCACGGAATGCGGGCTTACAGATAGAGCGTATTGCCTGATCTAGGGTTTGGGCAAATTGAAACTCAGGTGTATCCGTTGAGCTTGGCTCGGAAACTGCTAGCAGCACGCATGTGCTAAAATAATCCAAGGAGGTATAAAAGATGATCGCTAACATACGCACCCTTCCAATTAGTGAGAAAATACGGCTAGTTGAGGATATATGGGATAGTATTGCCGCTGACCAGACGGCTTTAACGATAACCGATGAACAGCGAGCCGAGCTTGATCGGCGGCTAGATGCATACCAGTCCGACGGCCTGAAGGGCCGCGAAGCTAGTGCCGTAATTGCAGATATAAAAAAGAGACTGTGAGCTTTAGGGTAGATCTTAGGCCAGAAGCAGGGGCGGATATAGAAGCAGCAGCAATATGGTATAAAGAGCAATACGAGGAACTAGGGGAAGAGTTCCTTGATTAAATATTAAGTGTTTTTGCTACGATTTCAGATAATCCAAACCTGTTCCCTGTCGTACATAGAGATATCCATCGGGCATTGATCCATCGGTTTCCATTTGGAATTTACTATCGAATTGAGGAAGAATCGATTGTAGTCATAGCCGTTATGCATGGCAGCCACACCCACGGCGTTGGTAGAAGAGAAGCTAAGCTGTGAATTAACTTGGCTGTGGTGGTAAAGGGCCGCTTAATCCATTTGATGCAAAAACAACTCAGCGTATTCTTCCTCGGTTTCACAGCTAACATCGATTATTATGCAGCCTGCATATTTTTCGTTTTTTCTGGGGTTGCTATTACGATGTGCAGTTGTGCGTGTTACGCCTAAACATCGCTGAAGGGCTCCTTCTACAGCGGCCCGACAGCTGTCCTTATTGTCTTCCCAACCTGCCACCCAAGTATCATCAGGAAAACCATTTCGATCAAACGATTGACGCTCACTGGCTCTCCAGTGAGATATTGCAAAAGCTCGGCTCAGGGAGCCCTTTTTATAATCCATATAGGACTGGTTGACATGCTGCCAGTGCTCGGTGGGGAATACCGACTCCCTAGTTTCTTTGGTACAGGAGCCAAGTAGTGGCAATAGAGCCAGTATGGCTAAGCACTTGAAAAAGCTCTTTACGGCTGAACAAAGTGAAAAAGCCATACTGGTTTGGTGCTCCTTGGTTATAAGGTTGTAGTTGCTACTATCAGCCCTGATTTGACGGCGCTATTTATTACTAATTTTTATCCTTTTTCTTATCCTTATCCTTTTCAACCGTGCATCCTATAGCGGCACCACTAGAGTCATAGGTGCAGTTCATCTTGGGCAATTTTTTAGGGGGATCTTTATCGCCAGAAGCCAAAGCAGTAACCGATGATAACGGCAGCATGGCAGCAAAAGCAAATGTTAGTAAAGTTGTGCTAATTAATTTCCATTTCATAATGTTCTCCATTTTTTTGAGCATTCAAAACAAACGCACCTATAAACTACTATTACACCCCCCATCTGTCAAGCGTAAGTGCTTCAATTTTTTTAATCAGGATTAACCCACTTGTATAGCATGCTTGTTTTGGGTATGGTGAAGAAACTTTAACCAGTGGTTGAGGTCACATGGTGTGGTGTGTTTAATTCTAATTTATAAAACCAATAACTAACGCAGGCAAATTTCTTGATAAAACTCAGCGGGGTTCACAAACACTTCCAGATCGGCGAGCAAACCGTGCGCGCGCTTGACGGGATTGATTTGCAGGTAGCGAAGGGCGAGTTTCTGGCTATTATGGGTCGTTCCGGCTCGGGCAAAACAACGCTGCTGAATATGCTCGGTTGCATGGATCAGCCAACCAGGGGTGAGTACTGGTTGGATGGAGTTAATGTTGCCAGCCTGGATGATGACGAGCTGTCTGCAATTAGAAATAGCAAGCTGGGTTTCGTGTTTCAGAGTTTTCATTTGCTGTCACGATTAACCACCTTGGGAAATATTTTATTACCACTGCAATATGATCATGAGAGCGAGCATCCAGATGGTGAACAAAGAGCCATTGAGCTGCTACAGCGCGTGGGTCTTGGCGACCGGCTGCAGCATAAACCTAATGAGTTATCTGGCGGTCAGCGGCAGCGAGTAGCAGTAGCTAGGGCCTTGATTAACCAGCCATCAGTTATTCTTGCCGATGAGCCTACCGGCAACCTTGATAGCACTACATCTAAAGCAATTATGGACTTGCTGCAGTCTTTGCATGCCGAAGGTCAAACGATAGTAATGGTAACCCATGAAGATGATATTGCCGCCAATGCTAGTCGGGTAATAAAAATGCTAGATGGGAAAATCACAGGGGATAGTGGATGAAAAACTGCCACTTAAGTTTAATGGTATTAATGGCTGGAATCGCATTTACGACCTTCACAGAGGCTGCTCCCAGCCGCTTGATTAGCGGCGAAATAGCTGCTGACCAGTCACAGGCAATTATTGCGCCTATGAGTCCTAGCTGGAACCTTAGGATAGACTGGATGGCAGAAGAGGGCAGTCTGCTAAAAGTGGGAGATCTGGCTGTTAGGTTTGACAACAGCGCCAACGATAGCCAAATCCAGACAGTTACCGACACCATTGAGAAAACCCGGGCTGAGGGCGCGCGCACGGTAGCGCGCCTGGAAAAGGCTGCGGCATTGGCTGGCTATGATATAAAAACCGCCAGAATAAGAGTCCAACTGGCCACCAATGAGGCGCTGATTGAAGCCCGTTTTATTGGTGCGTTAAATTATGCAGATAATCAGTTGATGCTTTCCAGAGCCGAGCAAGATTTGCTAAAAGCCGAAAAGAATGCTGAAGATCAAGAAAAAAAATTAACAGAAGCCACGCTCAAAACGGCTTTGGATGAGGCTCAAATAGAGACAAACTTAGCCTGGTTCCAGCAACTGACAGAGGGTAATAGTATCTACGCAGAATTAGATGGTTCTATTTTATATAAAAGTAATCCCTGGGGCCGTAACAAATTTAGGGCGGGCGACGATGTTCAAACCAGTGTTCATGTGGCGGATGTAGTTAACAACGCTAATATGTATGTTCGGCTTTATATCAACGCTGTCGACCGGCCAAATATGGAAGTTGAGCAAGCAGTGAAGATTTACTTGGACGCATATCCCGGAAAACCATACTTTGGCAGAATTACTAAATTGCTAGCACAAGGAGAGTCCAGACAAGAGTGGGGCAAAGGCTTGTATATGCAAGGGCGGGTTGAGTTTGACCCTGGTCAAGAGCTGCCTGAGTTAATGCCCGGTATGAGCGTACTGGTAGAGGTAAGCCAATGAGAATGGTGGTTTTAGCTAGTACATTATTGTTATTAAGCGCGTGCGGTGATAATGCCTCTAAAATTCAAGGTGGTGCCGGATATAGTGACAGCATCCAGAGTAGCGGAGAGATTATTGCTACCCGCTCGCGCTCGATTACCCCGCCACAATTTGAGAATATGTGGAATGTAAAAATTTCTATGTTAAGCAAGGATGGCGCTAAAGTTAAGCCAGGTGAGCCTGTGGTTGGTTTTGATACCCAACAATTGATGGAAGAAATGCGTACCGAGAAAGCCGATGTGAATAAGAAAAGCAAAGAACTAGAGCAGCAGCAGATAAAATCTAAGCAGCTATTGGAAGATTTGCAGCTAGCAGTTAATCAGAAAAGTAGCGGGTTGGAAAAAGCCCGGATGAAAGCGGATATTCCAAACACTCTGCTAGCGGCTAAAGAATACAAGAGAAACCAATTAAATTTAGAGCTGGCAAAGCTAGAGTTACAACGAGCTACAGCAGAGTTAAAGCTTGAGGCTAACTTGCAGCGGGTGGAAAAAGAGGTGTTGGAGGAGGAGCATAATAAATTAAGCAATAAGGTAGCAATGTTACAAGCAGATATCACCAAGGCGACAGTATTGGCAGCGAGTGAGGGTATATTTGTGGTGGGTAGAGATCGCCGTGGTAATAGGGTTAAAGTCGGAGACCAGGTTTGGCGGGGGCGCACGGTTGCGGAGATTCCGGATATGAGCTCCCTGCAGCTTTTGCTCCAGATCCCTGAGCGTGAAGCGGCCAGGGTTAAAGCGGGCCAGCGGGTCAGGTTCAGAATGGAAGCCAAGCCTGAGGATCACTTTGAGGGCGTTGTTGAGTCGCGAGGTTCGGTGATGCGGAATCGCTCCAGAAACCAGCCGGCCAAAGTGTTTGATGCCCGGGTGGCAATTGATAGGCTTGACCCTGAGTTAATGCGACCTGGAATGCGGGTTACTGCGGAAATCTTTATAGATTCTGGGGTGCCCCAATGATGTCTACCAGACAAACCCAGATACGGCTGTTGATGCTTGTTGGCGCACTTATGCTGGCGACAGCCTGTAGCGAGCCCACGGAAAAAGATTCACAGTTAGCGGTCGCAAAAGTAGAACTTGGGCCACTAACTATTTTGGTGCGCGCGGAAGGCGAGTTGGCGGCTGAAAACTCTGTGCCACTAACCTTGCCACCAGGCAATGTAATGCCGCGAACAATAGTCTGGTTGGCAGATGATGGTCAGTGGGTAGAGGCAGGTGATGTAGTGGCTCGTTTTGACCAGACAATGGCGGAAAGAAGCCTCGACCGGATGCTGACTGAACTAAAGAAGTCGGATCTTGATATTGAGGCCAAAAACCGCGAATTCAGACTGGCTTTAAATAGAATTGCTGCCGACCTAACAGTTACCAAAGAAGAGCTTGGGATAGCCGAGCGCTTCAGTGTTGAGGATGGTAGTATCGCCATGTCGCGACAGGATATGATCGAACGCTTGCAAGATGAAGGGTTTTTGCGCATCAAGCGGGACCATTTTCAACAAAGGTATAGTGGCCAAAGCGGACAGCGAGAAGCTGAGTTGGCGGTGCTTGAGGCGCAACGCCAGGGTGAGTCCGGCAAGCTAGATATATATCAGCAACAGATAGATGCCTCGGTAGCTCTGGCTCCGAATGCTGGATATTTAGTCATTCATAGAAGCTGGTACGGTCAACCATTAAGCGCGGGGCAATCGGTTTTCCCGGGTAATGCCTTTGCCGAGATACCTGATCTGGAAGAAATGCAAGCGGTATTACAGGTATTGGAATCAGAGGCTGGCAATATAGCTGTAGGGCAAACCGTAAAGGTCTGGATAGATGCTTTTCCCGACCGCCCCCTTACAGGGACAGTTAGCAGTATGGCTCAGGTTCCAGCGAGCCTGGAGCGGGATAGCCCGATTAAGTATTTCGCAGTGGATGTAAGCCTGGAGCAATCTGACTCAAGCTGGATCACCGCTGGCGCGCGGGTGCGAGCGGAAATTGAAGTACTGCGTAAAGACCAGACTTTAACCATTGCCAATCAGGCAATTGAGCGTTCGCTAAACGGCGATGATCAGCGGGTGTGGGTGCATATCAAAAATGGCTCTAAGATAGAAAAGCGCTATGTAGAGCTAGGTGAGCGCGGCCCGGTACGGACTGAAATCATCGCTGGCTTAGAGGCTGGAGATGAGGTTTTGCTAGTTCGCCCGGAAGTTGATCTCAACGGAGCAAACAAATGATTCAGGCCCGTGGTTTCAGGCATGCACTTAGGCAGTTGCAGCAGCATAAATTACGCACCTTGCTAACTTTGCTAGGGATGGTTTTTGGGGTCGGAGCGGTAATAGCCATGCTCAGTATTTCCGAAGGTGGCCGCCAGGAAGCCATGCGTATGATTGACTCTATGGGTCTGCGAAATTTGATTGTTGAGGCGGTTGAGTTCGATACCGAAACCTTGCGTGAAGTGCGGGAGCAATCGGTGGGCTTATATGCTGGTGATATCGATGCGGTAATGGCTACACTGCCAATGGTAGAGGCGTATTCTGCGGCAAAAAAAATCAAGACCTGGGATATTTATTCCCTGGAGGCTCGTTCTAACCCTGAAGTGTCGGCCGTTTCATCCGCATATTTTGAGCTAGGAAACATGGTTACCGCTGCTGGTCGCTTACTAAATAGACAGGATAATATTAATTACTCGCAAGTAGCGGTATTGGGAGCCCAGGCGGCGGAAGACTTATTTCCTACTGGAGATGCAGTAGGCAAACTAGTAAAAGTCAACCACCTATGGCTACAGGTTATTGGGGTGTTAGAACCACAAGTAGAAGGTAGCAAAGAGTTTGCCGGCATTACTCTGGCAGATGATAGTAATAAGGTATTTATCCCGCTGGAAACCGCCAGAAAACGGCTTAAAATTAACTCTCTGGAAAGCCCACTCGATACGCTTAAGTTTAAATTAACCAAAGGCACCGATACCGGCTCGGCAGCCAAGGCGCTGGACTTTCTGCTAAAAAAACGCCATGGGGCGGCCGAAGATTATCGCCTGGTAGTGCCAGCAGCACTACTTAAACAAGAAGAACAAACCCAGCAAATTTTTACCATTGTAATGGCTGCAATCGCAGGCATATCACTACTGGTTGGTGGCATTGGGATTATGAATATCATGCTGGCAACGGTGCTGGAAAGAACCCCTGAAATTGGTTTATTACGCGCGGTTGGTGCGCGCAAGCGCGATATTCGCGATCAATTTTTAATGGAGAGCGTTACTATCGCCGGGATCGGTGCGCTTATTGGCATCGTGTTTGGCCTTTTATTGGCCTTTGCCGTGCAACTATTTGCCGCCTGGCCAGTAGCATTTTCGCTGCTTGGGATTGTTCTTTCAGTCGTAATTTGCCTGATAACCGGGGTTGTGTTTGGCCTCTACCCGGCACTTCAGGCGGCCGAGCTAGATCCGATAAAGGCTTTGCAACGAGATTAGTTAATGCAGCTGGAAATTATTTCAGGCGGACAAACAGGTGTGGACCGGGCGGCTCTGGATACCGCTATTCGTTATGACTTGCCCTGCGGCGGCTGGTGCCCACCGGGGCGGTTGGCAGAAGATGGCCCGCTATCAACCCACTACCCATTAACCGAGCTTAAAAGTGGGGGCTATCGCGAGCGCACTAAACGGAATGTAAAAGACGCTGATGCTACCCTGATAATTCATGCTGGCAAGCCCGGTCGCGGTACTGGTTTAACCATTAATACAGCCAAACAGTTGGCAAGGCCATTGTTAGTTCTGGATTTGCGTGATTTAGGCGCCAATAGCGAGTTTGAATTACAGCAATCGCAGTTACGCGAGTTTCTGCAACTACACCAGGTTAGAGTGTTAAATATCGCCGGCCCCCGTGCTAGCGGCTGGCCAGAAGGTTACGCACTGAGTCGTAAACTGCTTGCCGGGGTGCTAGGCAGGTTTTGACTACCGGTCGTGCTCCAGCTAGAGGCGGTTCAGCTAGAGGCGGTTCAGCTA
>JAJRYF010000056.1 GCA_024275935.1 Gammaproteobacteria bacterium
GCTAATGAGCCTGCCAGGATTAGGGATTGTGGTGCATCTGGTTTATCTATAATGATTATTCGGCCTTGTTCTGGCAGTGCTACTGTATTTATTTGCTTCTTGGGGATCTTGGTTTTTGGTGTTTTCCATTTACCAAATTCGTTTTCCAGTAGCGGCAGGATTTCTTGCATGGTGGTATTGCCGGCAACAAATATGTTCACATTATCGGGCCGAATCCAGGTTTTATGAAAAGCTACCAGGTCATCCCGATTTAAGGCTGCAATGCTGGCCTCAGTGCCTGTGCCGGTGAAAGGTATTCCGTAGGCGTGGTCGTTGCCGTAGAGTAGGGGGGGCAGCATGCGCAAAGCGGTTTGTATGGGCTGCACCTTTCCTGCTGGATTTCAGCAATCCAGCGCCCGCGTAGGCGCTCAACTTCTTGTTGATCAAATGCCGGGTTCAAGGTTATATCTGCTAAAAGCTTTAGCGAAGGAAGCAGGTTCTCGGTTAAAGTATTTAGCCTAACACTTGATGTGTCAAGCGAGCTGCTACTGCTGATATTAGCTCCCAGGCGTTCTTTTTGAATAGATATATCCAGCGCACTGCGAGTTTTAGTGCCCTCATCCAGCATCGACATGGCAAAACTGGAAGTGCCTAGTTTTGCGCCGGTAGAGTCGGCTGCGTAACCAGCATCAAATTGCAGAGCGATATTGATTACCGGAACTGTGTGGCGTTCTGCCAAGACTACATTAATTCCGTTTTTAAGGGTGGTGCGTTGAATCTCAGGGAAGCTGACCTCTGGAAGTACGCCGACGACTGGAATGCCAGTAGACCTATCAACTGTACTTGCAGTTGTAGCAAATTCGGCAAACGGCCGTACGGTTAAATTATAAGCACCCTCAGCTAACCAGTTATTAGCTACAGTCTTGATGTTTTTGGTGCTGGCGTTAGCGATCCATGCCAGCCGGGTTTTGAAGAATCCCGGGTCGTTGGCATAAAGTTCGCCACGAGCCAAAGCAGTTGCTTTACCGCCAAACCCGCCAATTTGTTCCAGGCCACGAATAGTTCTGGCATGGATTCGCATTTGCGCTCTTTCCAGTTGATCAGCGCTTGGTCCATTTTCCAGGAAATCAGCCAGCACCCGATCAATAATGGCATTAGCTTTAACTTCATCGGCACCGGGTTTAAGCATAACTGTGATTCTGAACATACCCGCCAGAGTATGGGCCTGCAGGCGGGCAGATGCTGAGCTGGCAATCTGAGCTTTATAAACTAACTCTTGATATAGAGGGGAGTTTTTACCCGCGCCGAGAATATCCGCAGCCAGATTTATATAGGCGCTATCTCTGGTGGTGCGACCGGGTACTACCCAGTGTCTTTCTATCCGAATTTGCGGCACACGCTCAAACATTATCTCGCTACTGGAGTATTCGCGCTTGGGAACCCAGCTGGTCATGCGCTTTAGTGGCGGTCCGGACTGAATATCACCAAAATATTTAGCGGCTTTTTCACGCGCGGTAGCCAGATCAATATCACCTGCTAAAACCAGCACAGTATTAGCAGCGCCATAATAATCGTTGAACCATGATTTAACATCATCCAGTGAGGCAGCGTCCAGGTCAGCCATTGAACCTATAGTGCTATGTTTATAAGGGTGTCCGGCAGGGAATAAGTTATCCAAAACCCGGTATTCGGTTTTTCCATAAGGAGCATTATCGCCCTGGCGTTTTTCGTTTTGAACCACGCCGCGTTGCTCATCAAGTTTAGCCTGGTCGATAACTCCAAGAATATGACCCATGCGGTCGGATTCCATCCACAGTGCCATATCCAGTGCAGGCGTGGGTACATTTTGGAAGTAATTGGTACGATCAAACCAGGTTGTGCCATTCATTGCAGTAGCGCCTACCTGGTGAAAGGGTTCAAAATATTCGCCGGGGAAATTCTCAGAGCCATTAAACATTAGGTGCTCAAACAGGTGGGCAAAGCCGGTTTTGCCGGCTGGTTCATCTTTTGAGCCAACTTTATACCAGACACTAACCGCCACAATGGGTGCTTTGCGGTCTTCATGCACAATGACTGTTAAGCCATTGTCCAGTGTGAATTTTTCATACGGAATGTCAACCGCTGTAGCTGCTAGAGATAAATTGCTTATGCCCAGAATCAGGGTGATAAATAGGCCGGTTATGAGTTTTTGTTTAAACATGATATTTCCTTAGGTTTTTCTGCTGATTAATTCACGCAATAGTATTGCTGGGATTAGATTCTCTGGTAACTGCTAAAAGTCATGGGTCAGGAGTTTCTCGGTAATGCTCGGATATCCGGTTCCTGCCAATTTGAGCGGGCTGGCGGGGATTGCAGGGTTTCTTTTGTGTAATACCTGCTTAGTAGTGAGTAGGCATCAGTAAATAATGGTTGCGCATCGAGCTTAAACTCTTGCCAGTTCTTTGGGTCTCTCAAAGCACTAAAGTGACTGGCCATTAAGCGCATTAATGCCAGGGTAATGGTGTGGTGATACTTATCAGCAGCACCGACCAGTCGGGTGTAAGTTTGCAGGTCGTCACTGAAGCGTTTGGTGGCTTGAGTTTCGTCCCAGCGATTAAGATAATACCAGGCTAGTCTAATATGCTCATAATGAGAAAAGCTCTCTGGGGGCAAAGTGCCAGCCTGCATCTGTTGGTAAATTGACTCAGCTTTCTGCATTGCTTATCTCGCTTTCCGTAGTCTCATCTGCTTTGATTTCTTCAATGTAAACTAGGGCTCCAAACTTTTCATTGTCAAAGAACTCTAGTCTTAGTGGGATTATTTGCCGACTTTGGTGTAGATTGAAAATCATGTAGGTGGGTGTGGTTTTATTAGCGGGCGTAACTTCCATTGAGTTAATGGGGGCTTCGGCTGTCTGTGGGTCAAGTAGTTTCTCGCGAAACTCGAAATCCAGAGATATATGTAAGTAGCGTCCTTGGTTA
>JAJRYF010000057.1 GCA_024275935.1 Gammaproteobacteria bacterium
CCCCAGCTTATGCAACCAGCGTTCTAAACTTTTTATATTACAGACATTATCCGGCAATCTGGCATCAAAGAAATCAAATAAAGCCTGCTCATCTACCAACACATCGTGGGAGCGACGCTTTTGTTCATGCCGGCCCAGTTCTGCAATCAATAACTGGTTGGACTGATGAAAACTGGCACGGGTATTAATATCACCGACAACCAGACCTTCACGAATAAATATTTCGCGTGCCTGCTGAGGCGCGATTTTCCCAAAATCCACCCGCCGCTTGGCTACCAATATCAACCCATACAAAGTCACCTGCTGCCAAGCTACCACCCGCCCCTGACGCTTTGACCAGTGCGGATCAAAGTGGTGGGTTCTTAATAAGTGCTCGCCTACCCTCTCTATCCATACCGGATCTATCGCGGCATTGGTGCGCGCAAATAGTCGCGAAGTTTCCACCACCTCGGCAGCCATTACCCATTGCGGTGGCCGTTTAAATATCCCCGAGCCGGGAAACAGCATAAACTGTTTGCCTCTGGCGCCCTGGTACTGGTTTTTTTCATCTTTCAGGCCGATATGACTAAGCAAGCCTGAAAGCAAGGATTTATGTATGGCCGTATAATCTGCCGGGCTAGAATTTATTTTCAGCCGGGTTTCTTTCGCCAACTCTGCCAATTGGCGGCGCAGGTCAGACCATTCCCGCACGCGGTGCCAGGCAAGATAATTACGCTGGCAAGTTTTCCTGAATTGTGAGCTACTCTGTTGCTTGCGTTGCCCCTGAATCCAGCTCCAAAGCTTTAGCAAGCTGCTAAAATCCGATTTTGCATCAGCGAAACGGGCGTGCTTTTCATCCGCTGCCTGATGTTTGTCTAGTGGTCTTTCTCGCGGATCCTGAATTGATAGCACTGCCGCCAGGGTGAGCATTTCATCCAGACAACCGGCTTTACTCGCAGCTATCAACATACGCCCAATCCGCACATCTACCGGCCAGCCAGCCAGCTGACGACCCAGGCTGGTGATTTGTCGTGATTGATCTACTGCTGCCAATTCTTGCAATAAATTCCAGGCATCGTTGACCGAGCGCGGTGGCGGTGGATCGACAAAAGGAAAATCTTCTATTGCACCAATATCCATCGCCGTCATTCGTAAAATAACCGCAGCCAGCGAAGTCCGCAGAATCTCCGGCTCGGTAAATTCAGGGCGCAAATTAAATTCGTCCTCTGCGTACAGGCGAATACAAACCCCTGGCCCCAGACGACCACAGCGGCCTGAGCGTTGATTTGCAGATGCTTGTGATATTGGCTCAATTGGCAGGCGTAAAATACGGCTTCGAGTACTGTACCGAGATATCCGTGCCAGCCCGGAGTCAATCACGAAATGAATTCTAGGTACGGTTAATGAGGTCTCGGCAATATTGGTTGCCAAGATGATCCTCCGTAACCTACCGGGGTGAAAAATTCGCTGTTGCTCGGCAGCAGAAAGTCTGGCCAGTAGTGGCAGAACTTCAGTTTCTGGAAGTTTCCTCTTCTCCAGATACTCGCGGGCCTCGCGAATATCACGCTCCCCGCTCAAAAAAACCAATATATCACCCGGCAGTGATGAGCCGGTTTTCCGGTCTAACTCAAGCACCGCTTCATAAATAGCCAGATTCATTTCTCGCGGCTTGCCAGCCTCGCGCTCCAAAGACCGGTACCTAAGCTCCACCGGATAGCCGCGCCCGGATACCTCAATAACAGGAGCCTGCATACCGGCCTGATTAAAATGCCTGGCAAATTTTTCAGTATCAATAGTTGCCGAGGTAATAATTAGTTTGAGTTCTGGTCTACGGGGTAATAGTTGACACAAATAGCCCAGCAGAAAATCAATATTCAGGCTGCGCTCATGCGCCTCATCCAGAATTAAACAGCTATATTTTCGTAATAATGGATCAGCGTGGATTTCTGCCAACAAAATACCATCTGTCATAAATTTGACTTGGGTAGCCGCTGTCAATTTTTCCTGAAACCGGACCTGATACCCTACTAATCCACCTAATGGCACCGAGAGCTCTTCTGCCACCCTTTCAGCCACGCTCCGTGCAGCCAGTCGCCGTGGCTGCGTACAGCCAATCAAACCAGTTTCAGCTAACCCGGCCTGCAAACACATCTTAGGTAATTGCGTGGTTTTGCCCGAACCAGTCTCACCAGCTATTACGGCTACCTGATTCTCAGCCAACGATTTTAATATTGGCTCAAGATAGGCGCTGATTGGCAAGTCATCTGCAAATTTAATTTTAGGCAATCCCATACGCTTATTTTATCTCAGGTTAGCGCAATATAACCCGCTGTTTTTACTGAGGCTGACAAGATCGTATTAGACACTGTGTATAGATGTGCGGACGGTGTGTTCATACACAAGCGGCAAGGGAAAAGTCGGGCTGGGTTTCTGATGCGTGTGCATGGACACAATTAATCATAAAGACAGGCTGACGACTTGAGAAGCCTCTGGTAATCACGCCAATATAGCAAAAGCATTAACTGAATATTAGACAAACCAGAATCAACCTAGGCACTAACCGCTAAGCTAGTGTTTTAACAGGAAAAATGGTGGGCCGTGTAGGATTCGAACCTACGACCATCGGATTAAAAGTCCGGTGCTCTACCAACTGAGCTAACGGCCCATTTTGCGGGCATGAGATAGTACCCAAATTTGCTGGTAATAACAAGTTTTTTCGTAGCCTTGTTAGTTCCCAAACCCCTAATTTATTGATAAGCAGTTGGATCTGGGGTGCCAGCATCTGCAAAGCCTTGCTGCCTAATCTTACAGGAATCACAGCGAGCACATGCCTGACCTTGCTTATCTGCCTGATAGCAAGACACTGTTTGCGAGTAATCCACTCCCAGTTTAGTGCCAAGACGGATAATATCTGCCTTGCTTAGCTGAATCAGTGGGGTTTCAATCTTAATCGCCCGGCCTTCTACCGCAGCTTTGGTTGCCAGGTTTGCAAGCTGCTCGAATGCAGCTATAAACTCTGGACGGCAGTCTGGATAGCCAGAATAATCTACTGCGTTTACCCCAGCAAATATGTGGTCTGCACCTAGTACTTCAGCCCAGCCCAATGCTATCGAGAGCATAATGGTATTCCTTGCTGGTACATAGGTTACCGGGATACCCTCCGCCATAGTTTCTGGTACCTCGATAGTATCGTCCGTTAAGGCCGAGCCGCCAATGGCAGATAAATCCAGTTTGATTATTTTATGCTCTGCAGCGCCCAGGCTTGCGGCTACTTTTACTGCTGCACCCAGTTCCGTGCAATGCCGTTGGCCATAATCAACCGAAAGACAATAGCAAGTATAGCCAGCGGCTTTGGCAATCGCTAAACAGGTAGCTGAATCGAGCCCGCCGGATAATAGAATAACTGCGTTGTTAGTCATCGCCCCGCCTCATCGCCCCACAGAACTTTATGCAGTTGCAACTGAAATCGCACCGGTAATTTATCAGCTACTATCCAGTCTGCCAATTGGCGGGGGCTTACGCCCTCCCACACTGGTGAAAATAGAACCTCGGCTTTTTGAGTTAACTGATGCTGTTCCAGGATTTGCTTAGCCCAGATGTAATCGCTCTGAGAATTAATCACCAGCTTGATTTCATCGCCAGAATGCAAATGCTCAAGGTTACTCCAAAGATTACGCTCTGATTCTCCGGAATCTGGAGTTTTAAGGTCTAAAACTTTATTAACTCGCGAGTCAACCTGACTGACATCAAGTGCCCCAGAGGTTTCCAACGAGACTTTAAAGCCAGCATCACAAAGCTTTGTTAGTAGTTGTAAGCAGCGTTTTTGTGCCAGCGGCTCGCCCCCGGTTACACACACAAAAGGTACACCGTGGTGCTTTACCTGCTCCAGAATTTCATCAAAACTCTGCCACTGGCCACCAAAAAAAGCGTATTCGCTATCACAATAAGTACAACGCAACGGGCAGCCTGTGAGCCGGATGAAAGTTGTAGGCCGGCCGCTATTGCTGGCTTCGCCTTGAAGCGAGAGGAAAATCTCGGTTATTTTTAGATAACCGTCACGGTTTGGGGGTACAAGCTCAGGTTTTATGATCATACGGGTATTTTATCCGGTAGGGTACTGTCACGCCGTAAGCGGACGCACGGGATCCACCAACCTTCCTGTGCGTTACGCCGACTGTGTCGGCTAACACACCCTACTCTGTGGCTTTATTCAATGCCTTCCATTTGCATGGTTTGTAGGCGGCTTGCAGCTAGTTTGGATAAAGTTGTATCCGGGTATTGCTGCTGTACTCGTTTAAGAACATCCAAAGCTTTGGGGTAGTCTTTCATCTCATAGTAGGTGTAGCCGATTTTCAACCAGGCATCAGGGACTTTCTTGCTGTCCGGATAATTTGCTAACAATGCCTGGAAAGATTCCAGAGCAAGATCATAATTACGGGTTACATAATACGACTCACCTAGCCAGTACTGAGCATTGCTAGCTAACGGGCTGTCCGGATAGTTCTCCATAAATGCATAGAAACCCTCTGCAGCTTCGGTGTAGCGCAATTCGCGTAAATTATTGAATGCTGCTTTGTATGCAGCTTCATCATCAATTGCCGGAACCGTTGGGACTTCTGCCTCAGTGCTTACTGCAGCTATGGCTGGCTCTTTGGTACCAGCATTTGTTACCGCTGCTGGCTGCTGTGTTGCTACCACCGTGGTTTCGCTGATCACTGGTGGAACTACGGCCACGGGCTTATTTTGCAACTCTCCCAGACGGGTATCTAAATCAAGGTACTGATCCCGCTGGCGCGCCTTCATGTTTTTAAGTTCATGCGCTTGCTGGTCCAGCTGCCCCCGCAGCTGTCTAACTTCTTCCTGCAATTGTTGCACCTGATACACCAGGTCTGCAACAAAGCTTTGGTCTGTCTGGGCAACAGCTGAGGCCGAAACGGTTAACGCCAGGAATAGAATATATGCACGAAGATATTTCATTAGAGTTTCACATTTAAGTACGGGGTTTTTAATAGGATTGCAGAAACTCAAATCAGTTCCCAAAAAGAAGAAAACTGACCGATATGGACCCGGAGATAATCCGGATCCATATTTACTACCAACCTAGCTTAGCGAGAAGTATAAACAATCTCTACACGGCGATTTTGACCCCAACATGAGTCGCTGGTTTCGCGACAAATTGGGCGTTCTTCGCCATAGCTAACAACTTCCATCTGACTACCGCGTGCGCCTTGAGCAGACATCAAACCACTAACCGAATTGCCCCTGCGCTCACCTAGAGCCAGGTTATATTCACGCGTACCACGCTCATCAGCATGGCCTTCCAGGGTAATACTAGCATTCGCATTGGCGGCTGCATATTCTGCATGAGCGGCAACTACTGGGCGGAATTCAGCTCTTACAGTTGCCTGGTCATAATCAAAGTAAATCACCCGCTTGGAAAGCAGGCTCTCGGGGTTTTCCAGATTGCGTACATCGGCGTGATTACGCGGGTCAAGAGTGTCAGTTACGGCGCCACCACCATTATCACCACTATCAACTACTGGCGCTGTGGTATCGACATCATCTTTAACCTCATCTTTTTTACAAGCTGTAAGGCCTGCGGCCAACATAAAAATTATCAGGATTTTTGTGAAACTATTCATTTTATAAATTCCTATTTCTATTTAATATCACTAAAAATTAACGGATTACCGGAGACCATGCAGGCTCCCTAACTTCACCCTCTGAAAGGATCAGGCGCTGTCTGACGCGACCATCTACAGAAACCGCAAACAACACACCTTTACCTTCATCCTTGGAAGCATACAATATCATACTCCCATTAGGGGCAAAACTTGGGGATTCGTCCAAAATTCCGTTGGAAACTACTATTAATCGGTTGTTTTCCAAGTTATGAACGGCAATTCGATAGCGATTTTGATTGCCATGCACCACAGCTAACTGTTTGCCGTTGGCAGAAATATTGGCGCGGGCATTATATTGCCCCTCCCAGGTCACCCTCTCTGGGCTGCCTCCGGTTGCCAAAATTCGGTAAATTTGCGGCCTGCCAGCGCGATCTGAAGTGAAATAAATATAGCGCCCTGATGGATCCCAGACCGGTTCGGTATCTATACCCCAATGATTAGTAAGCCGGGTAAATTGCTGCGTCCCAAGTGGGTGTAAATAAATCTCTGAGTTTCCTGATTTAGACAAAGAAACTGCCAAGGTTTTACCATCTGGTGAGAATGCTGGGGCACCATTTATGCCGCGAAATGATGAAGCCAATTGGCGTGATCCGCTTAAAATATCCTGAATGTAAATAGCCGAGTTACCCTTTTCAAAAGATACATAAGCAATTTTATTGCCATCAGGCGACCAAGCTGGCGACAACAGCGGTTCTGGAGACTTGGCAATGGCTTGCGGCCCAAAGCCGTCGGCATCAGCCACCATTAATTTATACTCGATATTATCCCCAACACCAATTGCAGTAATATAAGCGATACGGGTGGCAAATGCACCTGGTTGACCGGTGATTCTTTCATACACAGCATCAGCAATTCTATGCGCTGCATAGCGCAGATCGCCCGGCCGAACCGGTAACGATTGTGCTAACAAGCGTTCTTGAGTATGAATATCGTAAAGCTCATAAGCAGCTTCATAACCATCAATGCCATCACCAGTTATGCGTCCAACTAGAATATAGTCGTTTTTTAACGCCTGCCAACTGGCAAAGCGAATATCTTCACCCCGACCTGGTTGCGCGAACATATCTGCCGCTTCCATCGGCTGAAATAAGCCAGAGGCGTACAGGTCAGCAGAAATAACTGTATCTGGCTGCACCAGTGGTGGCGGCGTTGTAGCTTCCCATCTCAGGGGTACAATGGCAATCGGGATAGCACCAGCAACTCCTTCAACAATCTGGATATCCAGCTTCGCCTGTGCAGTCTGACTAAGTAAGGCAAACATGAGCAGGCCAATTAACCTGTATCTGTACTTGCTCTTGGTAAGATTCTTCATTTAATCACCGTCATAGCTAAATTCAAATTCGATTTCTCGTTCAAAAACTTTCTCAAAACCTCGATAAGGCAGTACCCCGGCGCGTTTAACTGCAGCAATTATTGAGCGTTGTGTGGCTTCATCAGCATTGCATTGTGATTTCATCACTTCTGCGCTAATCACATCACCACCCGGAATTTGTTGCACCTGTAAGCGGCAACGCAAGCC
>JAJRYF010000058.1 GCA_024275935.1 Gammaproteobacteria bacterium
AGAAAATAATCCACCAAAATAATTCCGATTACCGGCCCCAGCAATGCTGAATAACCAATCAACCAGGTAAATATATAGCCACTGGGGTCAGCGATAAGCTTCCAGGGCATCATCACAATGCCAATAACCCCGGTAATGTAACCACCGCGCTTAAAGTCTATTTTAGCTGGCATTAGATTAGAAAAGGCATTCGCCGGGCCAACCACATTGGCCGCTGCGTTAGTAGAAATGGTAGCAATAATTACCGCCACCATAGCGAACAATACTAACCAGGTTGATTCAAACCGGCGCACCAGTACCACCGGATCCCAGATAGCTTCACCAAAAATAATAATAGTGGCACTGGTAACAGCAACGCCGATAAAAGCGAAGAAAGTCATGGTAGTTGGGAGGCCGGATAACTGCCCGATTACCTGTGCTTTTTGGCTGCTGGCATAACGGGTAAAATCAGAAATATTCAGGGTTAAGGTGGCCCAGAAACCAACCATCGCTGTGAGGCTAGGCCAGAACAAATTCCAGAATTCAGCTGATGTTTTAAATTGCGACTTAGCTTCCAGCATCGGCCCGAAACCATCCGCTTGCTGATAAGCCCAAACCAGCAAGCCCAGACCGCACAACAACAAGAATGGTGCGGCAATGTGTTCCAAAATTCGGATTGAGTTAATGCCCTTCCAAATCAGCCAGATATTCATCGCCCAAAAAGCCATAAAACAGGTAAATTGCACCAGTTGTACGCCCATCCAGGCAGGTAATACGGCTGGTAAGTCGGCTGCTGCTGGCCAGAAAATCAATAAGATGGTGTAAATAGCTGCGCCACCAATCCAGGTCTGAATGCCAAACCAGCCACAGGCAACAATTGCCCGGAGCAAGGCGGGAATATGCGCACCATTGATACCGAAGGCCGCGCGCGCAAACACCGGGAAAGGGATGCCATATTTGGTTCCGGCATGGCCGGATAAAGACATCGGGATAAATACAATCAGGTTGCCCAGCAAGACGGTAAACATGGCTTGCTGCCAGCTCATACCACCATTGATCAAAGATGCAGCAATCATATAGGCGGGAATATTAACCGCCATCCCCACCCACAGTGAGAAGAAACTAATTGCTTTCCAGTCGCGTTTAGCTATCGGTACTGGGGCAATATCGGGATTGCTAAGGGTACTATCAATAGCGTGCTTGCTGGCTTCCACTTATAGCTCCGTTAGTGCGCCATAGGTTTCTGGGCGGCGATCGCGATAAAACTGCCAGGTATCGCGGATTTCTCGGATTTGATCAAAATCAAGATCTGCAATCAGTAGTTCATCCTCAGTTTCACTAGCTTGAGCGACTATTTGACCCCGCGGATCGGCAAAATAGGAAGACCCGTAAAAGCGCCCAATATTCCATGGAGCTTCTTCGCCAACTCGGTTAATAGCGGCGATAAAATAACCATTAGCGGCAGCATGGGCTGGTTGCTCCAGCTCCCACAGGTATTGCGAAAGCCCGGCAACAGTAGCCGAAGGGTTAAATACTATGTCTGCGCCGTTAAGACCCAAACAACGAGCGCCATCGGGGAAATGGCGGTCATAACAAATATATACCCCAACATTGCCATAGGCGGTTTTGAATACTGGATAACCCAGATTGCCAGGCTTAAAGAAGAATTTTTCCCAAAACCCCGCCACCTGGGGGATATGATTTTTACGATATTTACCCAAATAGGTACCATCGGCATCAATAACCGCTGCGGTATTATAATAAACTCCGGGCATATGCTCTTCGTATATCGGCACCACAATTACCATGTTGTACTTGCGGGCGTACTCGCACATCAACTGGGTAGTTGGGCCATCGGGAATGGCTTCAGCTGCCGCATACCATTTGCCATCTTGCGACGGGCAAAAATACGGGCCGTTAAAAATCTCCTGGAAACAAAGCATTTGCACGCCTTTGGCGCCAGCCTCTTCGATATATGGGATGTGGGCATCAAGCATGGCTTTTTGATGCGCGGCGACACTCTCATCACCATGTAATTTATTGCCAACTTGAATGATGGCAGTTTTAACTATATTAGACATATATTCACTCTTATTTTATTTATATAAGCGGTTTAAACGGAGGGCGCTTTAAATACTTACCAAAGCCCTCACCAACTAGGGCTTTGCCCTCATCAATCGCAACTGTTCCCCGCAAGATTGTGGTGCGGGTTTTACCCTGAACCTGCCAGCCTTCATAGGGATTATAGTCTACCCGCATATGGTGGGTATCGGCAGATATTGTATGCTTAACTTGCGGATCAAAAATAATAATGTCCGCATCAGAACCAACTGCAATAGTGCCCTTGCGCGGAAACAAACCAAATATTTTAGCCGCCCCTGTAGAGCTCATTTCAACAAACTTGTTCAGGGAGATGCGGTTTTTAACCACCCCTTCACTATATAACAATTCAAACCGATTTTCGATGCCCGGTGCGCCATTGGGGATTTTTGAAAAATCATCTTTACCCATGGCTTTTTGATCCATACAGAAAGGGCAATGGTCAGTGGCGACATGGTGCACCAAATTCTGGTTTATGCCATCCCATAATGCCTGTTGATCCTTCTTTTTACGCAGCGGTGGACTCATGACCACTTTAGCACCTTCAAAGCCTTCCTTGAAATACTCAGACTCATCCAGCAACAGATATTGGATACAAGTTTCCACATGAACTTTTTGGCCGCGCATAGTTGCATTCTTAACCCGCGCCAATGACTCTTCACAGGTGGTATGCACAATATACAGGGAGCATCCAGACTGATAAGCCAGATCAATAGCCCGTCCAGCAGCCTCGGCTTCACAAATGGCAGGTCTGGAAAGCACATGGTATTTTGGTGAGGTATTACCCGCTGCCAGATTCTGCTCAATATTGCGATCTACCATATCGCCATTTTCACAGTGGGTAGTAATAATACCGCCATGTTCAACCAGTTCCTGCATCAGCTCAAACATCTGCCGGTCATCAACCATTAGTGCGCCCTTATAGGCCATAAATACTTTAAATGAATTAATTCCGTGCTCGTGAATGACTTTGGGTATTTCTTTGCGAGTCTCAGGGTTAAAATCGGTCACTGCGCAATGAAAAGCATAGTCACCAACCGCATGGCCATCAGCTTTTTTGTGCCAGTCTTGTAGTGCGGCCTCAAGAGTGTCTCCTTGAGTTTGAATGGCAAAGTCGATAATAGTGGTAGTACCGCCATGTAATCCCGCCAGCGTACCGGTTTCAAAGCTATCGCTGGCGTGGGTTCCCATAAAGGGTAATTCCATATGGGTGTGGGCATCAATGCCGCCAGGGAACAGATAACAGCCCTGAGCATCAATTTCCTTGTCGGCAGAAACCTCTAGTTTTCGACCTATCATACTGACGGTTTCGCCTTCAATATATACATCAGCCTGGTATTGATCAGTAGCGGTTACTACCATGCCATTTTTAATTAACAATGAGCCCATCGGTTTTCTCCTGCGAATCAGATTTCAATTGTCCTCATATCAGGGTAACATCTACGGAGATAATTCGCAGGAATAGAGTATGGATATTTTTTTACAAGCAGCTATAGATGAAGCCAAAAAAGGCCTTGATGAAGGCGGTATACCGATAGGCTCGGTGATAGTACATCAGGGAAATATCATTGGCCGTGGCCACAATCGCCGGGTTCAGCAGGGCAGTCCAATCTTGCATGGGGAAATGGATGCCTTTGAAAATGCTGGCCGCCAACCAGCACAGGTCTACCGCGAGTGCGTGCTTTACACCACTCTTTCTCCCTGCTCCATGTGCAGTGGCGCTATTTTGCTGTATGAAATACCACGCATAATTGTGGGTGAAAGCACCACCTTTATGGGCGAGGAAGAACTGCTACGCAGTCGCGGGGTAGTAGTGGAGGTTCTGCAGGACCAAACCTGTATCGAGATGATGCAGGAGTTTATTCAGCAGAAGCCTGAGCTATGGAATGAGGATATTGGGGTTTAAGGGGGCTTACTAGAGGCTCTTCTCAATCTGGTCAAGAGTCCGTAACAATGCGCCCCGACCCTCACTAACCAAGCGTAAGCCCGCACGACCCATGCGGTCGCGCCGATCTGGGTCGGAAAACAAAGTATTTACCGCATCTGCCAGTTGCTCCGCATCAAGCACCTCCATAGCGGCTCCTCGTTGCACCAGGCGGGCGCTGATTTCTGCGAAGTTGAACATATATGGGCCAAATATAACTGGTTTGCCTAAAGCTGCTGGTTCCAACACATTATGCCCCCCAACCGGGGTCAGTGAGCCACCTACAAAGGCTACATCAGCGGCGGCGCAATAGCGGAGTAATTCGCCCATGGTGTCGATCACAAAACAAGCTGTTGCTGGCTCGCAAATTTCAGTCTCGCTACGCAGCTGAACTTTAAGACCCTGATTACGAGCTAGCTGAGCGGCCCGCGAAAAGCGTTCCGGATGCCTGGGTACCAGCACCAATAAAGCATCCCGGTGGCGCTTTAGGACTTCTGCAAATGCCTCCAACAAAGGCTCATCGTCACCCTCATGGGTACTTGCCGCCAATAATACCGGGCGCGAAAAGCCCCAACCAAGGCGAATAATTTCACCTTCTTCCGATAGACTTGCCGGCACCCGAATATCAAATTTAAGGCTGCCGGTAACATCTACTTTAGAAGCTGGGGCACCACATTGAATAAGCCTGGCGGCATCGGTTTCTGTTTGTGCGGCAATCCAGGTAACCGAACCTAACACTGAGCGAGCCGACCGGGGTAGCATTTGGTAGCCCTTGAGTGACTTCTCCGATACTCGAGCATTAGCGATAACCACTGGAACACTCAATCGTTCAGCCTGACGATACAGATTTGGCCAGATTTCGGTTTCCATAATTATCAGCATTCTTGGCTTCACCAGCCGATAAAACCGTTTTACCGCACCGGGAAGATCCAGCGGTGCATAGACATGAAACACCGAATCCCCCAAAATCTCCTGGATTCTGGCAGAGCCTGTAGGGGTAAACCCGGTCACTACAATAGGAATCTCCGGCCAACGAGATTGCAAACCCCGGATCAACGGGATTGCCGCATTCACCTCGCCCACAGAAACCGCATGCACCACAATTGACCCAGCCTGCGCGGGAGCTTTAAAGAAAGCAAAACGCTCAGCCCACCGATACAGGTATTCACGGTTGCGAATCCCACGCCAAAGCAAGTGTAATAACAACACCGGGGTAAGTAAATAAATTGCAAAATTATAGAAAAAACGCATGTGAGAGGTTCTGGCCAGACCGATGCGGTGATTATACCACTGTGGTTTTCGGAAAAAGCCTAGGTTAGCTGTCTCGTTAGGAAAACCCTAGCCGTGCCTCACCACAGCTTATGCGTAAACACTCAAGCTGCTCGGTAAAGCTGTAAGTCAACGCGATATCCAGCTTGCGCTAACATATTGACCAAACGATCAACCGTGCATTTCTCAATTCGACCCTTTATCACATCATTAAGGCGGGGCTGGGTAGTGCCTAGCTCACCTGCCGCTTGCGCCTGGGTCAGCCCCGATGCTTCCACATACTCAGCAATTTTCATCATTAGTGCTGAGCGTAGTTTAAGGTTTTCAGAAAGAGCAACATCTCCCTCCAGAGCATCCCATACGCTATCAAAACTCTTTGTCTTCATTTGTTATGCCTCCGCGTGACTTGAAGTAACCGCTTTCTTGCTAATTCGATATCTAATTTTGGTGTTTTCTGTGATTTTTTCTGGAACCCATGAAGAATATGTACCTTGTCACCAAACTTGGCGATATAAATTATTCGATACTGCACTCCAAGCTGAACCCTAATCTCCCTTACACTAGGGCCAATAGTTGCAATTGGCTTCCAGTTCAGCGGCTCCAAGCCACGCTGCACACGATCTATTTCGTAACCAGTGCGCTGCCTGGCATTATTTGGGAAAGCGCGGATTGTTTCCAGCGAGTTTCCTTCAAATATCACTTGCTTCATAATAACCGTATCAGATGATTATATCAAATTTGATATATTTGTGTAAAAAACAAAAGACTGAATAAGTCATGCATAGTCCATTCAAATCGCTATACAGTAGGCCTTATCAAAACATGAGAACCCCGCATAAATCCCGATGCGCCGCCCGGACTCCCTTTCAGTAGGTTTATAATTAGCTGTAATGCAAGATTGGAATAACAAGCTCAAACAACAATGGCAAGCTGCCGGGCTGCCTGCTGTCGAATTTCCGGCCACAGAGCTAAAGAAAATATATCAAAGTTCGCCATGGGCAGCCGAAAAGCTCCAACAGCGGCCTGACTGGTTGACTCAGTTATATCCTGGGTTTAAGACTGCTCGCCCACCAAGGGTAGAACACCTGCAACAATTGGTTACCAATTCTGACCTTGACACCGGCTTGCGGCAATTCAGAAACCAGGAAATGTTACGGATAATCTGGCGCGATCAGCTAGCCGGGGCTGAGTTGGGGGAAGTGCTGGCTGATCTTTCCACTTTAGCTGAGATATGTTTACAGTTCGCTTTAGATAGCCTGCGGCAAGACTTAACTCTAAAACATGGCATTCCGCAAACAGCTAAAGATGAAGGTGCCGAGTTTGTGATTCTGGCAATGGGGAAGCTTGGTGGTAAAGAGCTAAACCTATCCTCCGACATCGATATAATTTTTGTCCATAGTGGTAGAGGAAAGACTACTGGCAACAGCCAGGGGCGAGGGATAATTACCAATGAGCAATTTTTCAACCGCCTGGCTCAACGGCTGATAAAAAGCCTTGCACAGATACAATCCGAGGGCTTTGTGTTCCGGGCAGATACCCGCTTGCGCCCGCATGGTCAGGCTGGCCCACTAGTGCCAACAAAGCGGGCACTACTCCAATATTATCAACGCGAAGGCCGCGACTGGGAGCGGTATGCCTTAATTAAGGCCCGCCCGGTTGCTGGTAGCTTGCAGTTGGGGGATGAGATATTACAGCAACTACGCCCATTTATTTATCGGCGCTACCTGGATTACGGAGCGATTGAGTCGCTACGGGAAATGCATCAGCTAATGCGCCAGGAGACCGAGCACAACAAAAAAAACCAGCTTGATCTCAAACGCGGCCGGGGAGGCATTCGCGAAGCCGAATTCTTTGTTCAAAGCTATCAACTACTGCGTGGTGGCAGACAAGCACAGCTACAGGGAAGTAATTTTTTAGCCAGTCTGAAGGCGTTGACTGAGGCCGAGCTGATAACTACAACCGAGGCAAGCTCGTTAACTAGCGCCTATAGTTTACTGCGTCAAGTTGAAAACCGCCTACAAGCCTTGCACGACCAACAAACCCATCACTTACCCGAAAACCTAGCCGACCAGCAAAGCCTATGTGTTGCCACCGGTTACCCCGACTGGCCCAAATTAATCCAGGCAGTTACGCAACAACAAGAGTTGATAGCGGGGCTCTTTAACAGTCTATTTAGCCAAACAGAAGCTATCGAGAATCAACCACAGGAGCGTTATCTGGCGTTTATACAGGCCAATTGGCAGAACGCAGGCATTGAAGTTACCAGCACTGAGGCCAGTGCCATGCAAGCCTTACTGCAACAACTTATAAAAGCACCCATGAGTAAGCGGGCTGAGGAGCGATATCAACGCTTGTTAAAAAAGCTGCTGCTGCAGGAGCCAGTCAGAAAAATTTCTGCCGCAGTCTGGCTAGACCTTATCAAGCTGATACTGGCAGTTAAACGCAGGAGCGCCTACCTGGCGTTGTTGGTTGAGCACCCGACCGCGCTGGATAGATTACTAACCCTGTTTGACCGGAGTAGCTGGCTGGCAGAAGAAACTACCCGTTACCCGGCGTTACTCGATGATCTGATTGACCCCAAAGTTAACCACCCGGCCTCCGCCGAGGAGACCCGCGCCGCCCTTAAACGAATTCAGCAGTATAGCCATAACCAGGAAACTAGTCTGGAAAACTTTAACCAGTTAAAAAGGGCCGCGCAATTAAGCATCGCAATTGCTGAACTCTCCGGTGAACTAAGCTCCCGCCAAGCCCAACAACACCTGTCACAATTGGCAGAGTGCTTGCTACAAGCCAGCCTGGAAGTAGTTTCAACCGCTGTAGAAGACCGCCACGGTGAACTAGCGGGTCTGCAATGGGCCGTAGTTGCTTATGGGTCTTTAGGTGCGCAGGAAATGAATTATACCTCTGACCTGGATTTGGTTTTTTTATATCAGCTTGAAACCCAAGCGCCTAGCCCTGAAGCGCCTCGGCCCAATGGTAAAAAAAGCCTAACTACCGAACAGTATGTAAGCCGAATAGGCCAACGATTAATTGCATTTCTAAGCACACTATCACCGGCAGGCCGCTTGTATAGCGTAGATTCCCGCTTACGCCCCAACGGCAACTCCGGCACTTTAGTTAGCAATATGGAAGCATTTAGCAACTACCAACACCAGCAAGCCTGGCTGTGGGAACGGCAAGCACTGAGTCGCGCCCGCGCAGTTTGCGGCAGCCCCCAATTATGCGCAAGCTTCAGCAAAACCAGAATTCAGATACTAGCAAAATCATCCATCCCAGAGGCAGAGTTACGCCAACAGATTGTAACTATGCGGGAAAAAATGCGCCACCAGATAGCCGCTAAAACCAGCTACCAGAAATTAAAACAAGATCCCGGTGGCCTAGTTGATATTGAGTTTCTTGCCCAATATGGAGTACTGGCGGTGGCCCAACCTGAACTACTCCAACACACCGACACTATCGGTCAGTTGCAGGCCCTGCAGCAGTGTGGCTTTCTAGGCAATCGTGATGCCGAGCAATTAACCCAGGC
>JAJRYF010000059.1 GCA_024275935.1 Gammaproteobacteria bacterium
CATAGGAAGGCCGAATATATGGACGCAATACTTTTAGCCATACAATGATTTTATCTTGCAATACCGAGGTGGACCATATATGTCCCGTTAACTGTTCAAGCATGAATTCTGGGTGCTCGCCTGAGACCTCCACCCGCATGGATGCGGGTGAAGAGCCCCATGGATGGGTTTACGGCGTGTCTCAGGCGGGCACTCAGAATTCATGTCCCCGGCAGCAAGAAGCAGTACACGCCACTTACACAGTAAGGGTTATAGCCAGCTATGCACAAAGTTAACGGGGCAGTAATGACCCAAATTCTTTTCTACAGCCGCCTTGATCAAGCCTCAAAAAGCCGCACGATTGAGCTTGACCCAGGTGCAGTAAGGGCTCCTTTTTCCGTTACCAGCACATCCACCCAATCAGCCGGGGTAAGATCAAAAACCGGGTTCCAGACATGCATATGTCCGGCATTAATATCCCAGTCGCCAATTTTGGTAAGCTCCTCGCCCTGGCGTTGCTCTATTTCTATCTCGGCTCCTGAACTGGTATGCGGGTCGATGGTAGAAAGTGGTGCCACTACCATCATTTGAGTAGTGTGTAGCTGACATAGTCCAGCCAAGTTTCTAGTGCCAATTTTATTCGCCACATCACCATTGCTCGCCACCCTGTCAGCACCAGTAATTACCCAGTCAACCTGTTTTTGGGTCATTAACCAGGCAGCCGCAGAATCGGTGATCAGGGTTACTGGAATTCCGTCCTGTTGTAATTCCCAAGCAGTTAAGCGCGTCCCCTGCAGCCAGGGTCTAGTCTCGCAAGCATAAACTTTATCTATCAGCCCATCACTCCAGGCTTTGCGGATAACTCCGAGTGCGGTACCATAACCTCCAGTTGCCAGTGAGCCAGCATTGCAATGGGTTAGTACCACCGAGCCCGGTTTGATGAATTCAGCTCCAAGTTCGCCCATGCGGTAGTTTGCCGCAACATCATCCAGCTGAATTCGCTCGGAAATTAATACTGCCTCCTTGATTACTGCATCTATATCACGACCAGCTTGAAGTGAACGACTAACCCGCTCTAGTGCCCAAACAAGATTAACCGCAGTAGGCCGAGCAGCTGCCAGAACCTTAATATCTTCAGCAATTCGGCTGCGCTGTTCGGCCTCTACCACATTTCGGTGCTGCATTAACGACAGCACAAGACCCCACGCAGCTGTTATACCAATGGCCGGAGCGCCCCTAATCACCAGATCCTTGATGGCCTGGGCAACTGCCGGGGCGGTGCTTAAACGCAACCATTCCTGCCGCTGGGGCAGATATCTCTGATCTAGCAGCAATAACTCGGTATCCTGCCAGCGAATTGGGCGCACGCTGTCGTTTGATTGTGTACTCATTGCTTTCACCGCATAAAAGACGCTGACTATATTGTATGCTAGGAGAATGCACAAAACTGGCCAAATCCGTTATCATATTGACCTTAATCATTTTCGAGCAAATATTATGAAAATAAAAATCTTGATTTTAAGCTTATTACTACTTGCCGCCAGTGCAGTGGCTGCTGACAATCCACAGGTGGTTTTAACCACTAGTCTTGGCAAAATAACTATCGAACTGGACGCCGAAAAGGCCCCTCTCTCGACCAAAAACTTTATCGAATATGTTGAGTCCGGCTTTTATGACAACACAATTTTTCATCGGGTAATATCGCATTTTATGATTCAGGGAGGTGGAATGGCGGCAGATATGGTCAAAAAACCATCGCGTGAGCCGATAAAAAATGAAGCTGACAATGGACTCAAAAATTTGCGTGGAACCATCGCTATGGCACGCACCAACGATCCCGATTCAGCGAACTCTCAGTTCTTTATCAATGTCCAGGACAACGCCAGCTTAAATATGCGCATGGGCTCTGCCGGCTACGCTGTTTTTGGTAAAGTTGTCGCCGGAATGGATGTAGTGGATGATATTCGTTTTGTTGAAACTGGGATGCATAAGGGGCGTGCTGATGTACCGCTAGAGACCGTAACCTTGATTAGCGCAACCGTAACGACTGATTAAAAAAATATGCCAAAGCAAGCATCAACTGGAAAGACTTTCTTTATTTCTGATATACATCTGGATCCAAAAAGACCGGAATCTACCACTATATTTCTGAAAGTTCTTGAGGAAAGAGTTACCGGAGCTGATGCGCTATATCTACTTGGTGATGTATTCGAGTACTGGATTGGTGATGATGCAGTAAGCGATACCGCTAGTGAAGTTGCCCGCGCCACCAAGGCTTTAGCGGATGCGGGCACTAAAGTATATTTTATGCCCGGCAACCGAGATTTCCTGTTAGGTCAGGGCTATGCTAAAAAAGCCGGTTGGGAATTATTGGCTGACCCTACTGAAATCACAATTTATAATACCCCCATCCTACTGCTGCATGGCGACAGTTTGTGTACCGATGACAAAGCTTACCAAGCTTTCAGGCAACAAGTTCGCAATCCTGCCTGGCAGCATAACTTTCTTTCCCGCAGCATAGTCGAGCGGCTAAACATGGCCGAGCAAGCCCGCGCACAAAGCAAAGATTATACAGCCGGGGCTGAAGGCGAAATCATGGATGTAAATGCTGGCGCAGTGATTGAGGCCTTGCGTAACAGCACTGCCAAAATTATGATTCACGGTCACACCCACCGCCCGAATACTCACTCATTGGCAATTGATGGGCAGCCATATCAACGAATAGTGCTTGGGGACTGGTATCAAGACGGCTGGCTAATTGAAGCCCAAGCCAGCGGCCTTGAGCTGCTTAGGCTGCGCCAAGATGAGCTTAGCGAATCGGAATCTTCCGATTAATCCAATGCGTCTAATTCCGCACGCGTAAAACCTGCCTGCAAGCGAGCTTGAATATTAAACGGCCCGCGCAGCTTCCCATAATACTCTTTCAATAACTGCCTAAATGTAAGCTCAGAGTCCAGCCCACGCTGTTGACAGCAGTAGTTGAACCAGCGCGTACCGATGGCAACATGGCGCACTTCTTCTTCCAGGATTATTTCCAGTACAGCCACGGTTTGCAGGTCACCAACTGCTGTCAGCCGATCCATCATCCCAGGGGTAACATCTAGACCCCTGGCTTCTAATACCCTGGGCACCAACGCCATTCTAACCATTGGGTCCAGGGAGGTTTTGACCGCCATTTCCCAAAGACCATTATGAGCCGGGAAATCTCCATACGCATAACCCATATCCCGCAAACGCACAGTTAATAAACGAAAGTGCCGAACCTCATCCCAGGCCACAGACAACCAGTCGGAATAGTAATCTGCAGGAAAGTCTCGAAATCTATATGCTGCATCCAACGCCAAATTTATAGCATTGAATTCAATATGCGCAATTGCATGCACCAACACCGCCCTACCCGCCTCACTACCCAAGCGGCGCCGTGGCACTTTACCAGGGTGTATCAATTCAGGCCTTTCCGGGCGACCTGGGTCAGCTATCGGCAGCACCGCAGCTCCCTCAAGTTCAACTGCAATGCCCGCAACTGAGTTATAGAGGTCTTCTACAGCAGCACACTTTTCTGCTGGTTGCGAAATTGCCAGACAGGCGGCTAAGCGATCATAAAACATCGACTTGAAGTATCCTGATATTTTGATATTTCATATTATTTCATTGCTGTCCCGTTAACTTTGTACATGGTTGGCTATAACTCTTACTATGTAAGTGGTGTGCGCTACTTTTCGTCACCGGGGACATGAATTCTGAGCGCCAGCCAAGTATAAAGGATTCCAATAATTGCGGAATTAACTAAATATTAATCTTCTATCAGGATAATAACCAGTTGCAATACAACTATAAATACTAACTATCAGTGAATAGCACCGCAAACATCGAAAGCGAACCCAAAGAGCGCTCAATTCAGCCAATTTTGGTACCGTTGCTGCTAGCTGTGGTGATTCACCTGCTGCTGCTAACCACATTATTAACCCTAACCCCAACTCGGAATGTGACACCAGAGCCTCCGACTGCTGCCACCATCGTGGTGCAATTACGAGAGCTCCCCATGCCGCCAAGCACGCAGTCGGAAATAGCAGAAGCCCCTCCAATAGAGCCAACCCCTGCTCCCCCGCAGCTTAATGAGGTTCGCATTGAACCTAAGCCCACAGTAGTCGCCACTGTGGAAGCTATCGAGCCTAAGCTTGACCTAGATATAGTACGCGAGCAGATTCGCCAACAAATAAATCGGGGAATCAAACCCAAGAAGCCGGCAGCATTAGGCAGATTTATTGCCAAAGAACTACCAGAAAACTGGACCCGCAAAGCCGTCAGTTATACTCCCGGTATGTTTAAGGGTGCTGAATTACCAACCAGGGCAATAGTTTTAGATCGCTGGAGAAGCCCAGGCGGCGCGCTTAGCACAAGAACCAAACTACCCAACGGAAATATAATTTGCAGTAGCAGAGAACAACACAACCCACTAGACCGGTACTCATCACCAATCTGGATGCATCGCGCTTGCTAAAGCGCCTCTTTTCAATCAGAAGTTAACAGCTTACCCAAAGAATGGCGTACACTAATTGTTAGAGTGAGGTATCAGGAGATCAGCGTAATAGCTGGGTAAACATATATGCTTGAACACATCCAAACTATTGTCAAGAACATCCACTTCTGGGATATTGCGGTAATAGCTACCAATATATTCCTATTTGTTTTTGCTGGCCTTATTCTCAACCTGATCCAGGGTCGCAAACTTGATTCTCACCGGCGCCCACGACTGCTCACACTGCGAGCATTATCATTTTTTTTACTGATTTTATATGTTCTAAGCCTTATCCCTGGAATAACTTTCGGGGTTAAAGATTGCAATAACGATAGTTGTGCCACCGAGATTATCAAGCTGTTAACCGAATCTGGCGTGACCCTTATTGTTAGCTATGTTCTGATGTTTCTGGCGCACCTGTTAATCATCAAGCGCTTCGGGAGAGTAAAAGAAGTCCAGGGTGAAACCATCCATTATGAAACCTACCAGAGCAGGCTGGTTACGATTGTGATTTTGGCTGTAGTTACCAGCTTCCTATTATTAACCTTGTTATCAATCTGGAGCCTGGAAAGCTGGCTTCGGCAAACTACTGTACTTGGCGGCTTAGTGGTCATAATTTATTTCACCAAGGACTTATGGCTACCGGATAATATTAACGGCCTAATACTGCTGTATAAAACTGATGTAATACCTGGCAGTTTGGTGCGCGTGAAGAAACTAGATTTGCTTGGCGTAACCTTACGCACCTCATTAATAGAAACTGCCTTCAGAGACCTTGTCCATGGACAGCGAATTGTAATTCCAAACGCCATGTTTCGTAATCAGGTTATTGAAATACTCAACCGGGAAGATAAAACCAGCTTCAAGGACTATGTGGAATTTAATATCGGCTACGGAACAGAAGTGAAAGTCATCAAGAGTTTCCTACAATCTACCTGGGAGAGCGCTTGCGAGCTTGAATCAGGCATTAACGCCGATTACGAGCCACGCTTCAATGTAATCAACACCGGCGACCATGCAGTAACCTGGCGACTTAGCTACAGCCTGCAAAATCCTTATAGAATTAAAAAAGCCCAGATGGCGATTTCCGAGGCGGCTTTGGTTAGCTCAGATGAGTTCTCGATTGGGTTAAACACACCAATTACTCACCGAATTCTTGAACCATAATAATCGCTATCCGCTCAGCTGATTTTTACCAACATTTGGCCAAGCTAACCACCCAGCTATATTCTCATATTAATACTTATATATATTATTGATATAATTACCTTTATTTTTTAAAAAACTTGGCACGATATTAGCATATATAAGTGTACAATTGATTATCTGGAGCAACAAATGAGCGGACAAGGTAGCGGTGGTAATGTGATTGCAGCATTGGCGAGCTTTTTTATTCCCGGCCTGGGACAACTACTGCAGGGGAGTTTCCTCAAGGCTCTGGTTTTCTTTGTTTTAACTGCTGTGTTCTGGGTGATTTTACTCGGTTGGGTGTTCCATTTATGGGCCATTATAGATGCGGCTCTGTACGATCCTCCAAAATCAAGCCAGCGGAGTTATGGCTACTAGAAAATAATATAGTACAGCTGAAATACTGCTAGAATCTACTGGCATTAACTATAGGGCTTAATATGTACTATAAACCGTTACTAATACCATTACTGATCCAGGTTGCGAATGTATTTTTCGTCTGGGTAGTACTCTATATCACCCGCCTGAGGGAAATGAAAGCCAAAAATATCCAGCCTCAGGACCTAGCAGATAGCGATCACAAAAAGCAACTACTGAAGAATATAGCTGGGCCGGCAGACAATTTCAATAATCAGTTTGAAATGCCAGTGTTGTTTTATTTAGCAATAGTAGTCGCACTAACATTAATGATCCAAAGCCCACTATTAAACTCTTTCGCTATGGCATTCGCCCTGCTTAGAGTGGTGCATAGCTTCGTCCATATAACTTACAACCAAGTCATGCACAGATTTGCGGCTTATGCTCTCAGCAGTCTAGCTCTTTGGGGTATGTGGCTGGTTATCGGCTGGCATATTCTTAATCGCTAATTGCCAGTCAATCTCCTCCTCACCTTGTTTCTGTAGCCAGCAATTGGCTTTGGAGAAATGCTGACAACCTAAGAATCCTCTGTATGCCGATAAGGGCGATGGGTGCGGGGCCCTTAGCAAATAGTGCCTCTCAGCATCCAGTATTGCCGCTTTGCGCTGAGCATAGGCCCCCCAAAGCATAAATACCAAACCCTTTCTTCGCGCATTCAGAGCCTGAATGATTTGATCAGTAAATCTCTCCCAACCCTTATTTTGATGTGCGCCGGCCTGCCCCTGCTCTACTGTCAATACTGCATTCAATAACAGCACGCCTTGATCTGCCCAAGCCTCCAAACAGCCGTGCACGGGGATTGTGACGCCACAATCACTGTGCAACTCTTTATATATATTCCGTAACGATGGCGGGACTACCACCCCGGCAGGCACCGAAAATGAAAGCCCATGCGCCTGACCCGCACCGTGATAAGGGTCTTGTCCAAGAATAACCACTTTAACCTGCTCAAACGGCGTGCTGTTAAGAGCATTAAAGATTTGTTTACCTGGCGGGTAAATTATGGCTCCAGCACACTTTCTCTGAAGCAGAAAATCTTTTAATTGGAGCATATACTCTTGCTCAAATTCTGCACCAACTTGTTGCAACCAACTATCTTCAAGCTGTATCTCTGACTGCTCCTTAGATTTCAAACTAATTCTTCCGTCGCTATGGTTACCCCGCTGATTTTAGCCTATGCTATGCCGTCACGCAGCAGTTTGGAAAGGTATAATGAGCACAATTAATACTGATGTTTTGATTATTGGAGCTGGCCCGGTAGGTTTGTTCCAAATTTTTGAACTCGGATTACTTAACATCCACGCCCATATTGTCGATGCCCTGCCTCAGGTTGGCGGACAGTGTGCGGAGCTTTATCCGGAAAAACCCATATATGATATCCCCGCTTGCCCGGAAATTATGGCACAACAATTAATTGATAACTTGATGCTGCAGATCGCCCCCTTTGATGCCGACTTTCACCTGCACCAGTTAGTAACAGACTTGCGTACCCTGGAAAACGGCCGCTTTGAAGTCACCACCAGTAAGGGCACCATCTTTAACACTGCAACTATAGTTTTAGCGGCAGGTTTAGGGCCATTCCAGCCACGCCGCCTGCGGTTACAGGGTGTAGATAAGTTTGAAGGCCAGCAGATAAACTATAAAGTTGCCGATAAAGCCAGCTACACCGGCAAGCGCTTGGCAATTTTAGGCGGTGGTGACTCCGCGTTAGACTGGGTATTAGAGCTAGCTGAATATTGTGAGCATATAGATTTGGTACACAGGCGCGAGCAGTACCGGGCGCAACCAGCTTCAGTCAACAAAATGCGTGAACTGATACAACAGGGCAAAGTCACTGAACATCATGGCAATGCCAGTGGTTTGATACACAGCGGTGACAATCTTAGCGGCTTGCAGCTACGCAGTAACGATGGCGAAGAAAAAGCCCTTGATATAAATTCAATTTTGGTATTTTGGGGACTTACTCCCAACCTTGGCCCCATCGCCGACTGGGGGCTGGAAATAGAGAAGCGCCAGGTACCTGTAGATACGGAAAAGTTTCAAACAAAAATACCGGGAATCTTTGCAGTGGGCGACATTAACACCTACCCCGGAAAGAAAAAACTAATTCTAAGTGGCTTCCATGAAGCTGCTCTAGCGGCGTTTGCAATTCAGGCACAGCTCAATCCTGATCAAAAAGTTCGCCTGCAATACACCACTACCAGCCCGGTGATACATCAGCGTCTTGGATTAAAAGTAATAAAAAAACTTGAAATTTAAATTAAACCCCCTATTATTAGTAGTGTGCGACTCGCCACACAGGTTCCCCCCTTATCTGTGAATGGCAGCGAGTCCATATCGGTGAGTCGCACGCTTCTTTCACGCCCGACCCGACCCAACAAGCTTACATATTACGCCGGTATTCACCACCAACTGCGTACAAAGCATTTGATATCTGCCCCAAAGAGCAATGCTTGGCAACCTCAATTAAACTGGCAAATGTATTGCCCCGGTCACGCGCAGTTATTACCAGGCCTTTCAACAACTCTTCACTGTGTTCTGCATGGGCCTTACGGAAACCCTCAACTGCTAAAACTTGAGCATCTTTTTCTGCAGTACTTGAACGGGCTAATTCGGCCTCTACCTCAGTTTGGGTCTTACTAGATGGGTCTAAAAATGTGTTAACCCCAATAATTGGCAAGCTACCATCATGCTTGCCCTGCTCGTATAACATTGACTCAGCCTGGATTTTGCCCCGTTGATACATGGTGTCCATTGCCCCTAGCACTCCGCCACGATCAGAAATCCTCTCAAACTCGGCATATACAGCCTCTTCAACTATATCGGTAAGCTCTTCTATAATGAAACTTCCATGCAGGGTGTTTTCACAGAAATTCAAACCCAACTCACGATTAATAATCAACTGAATTGCTACCGCCCGGCGGACTGACTCTTCGGTCGGTGTAGTAATGGCTTCATCATAGGCGTTGGTGTGCAAACTGTTGCAATTATCATAAATGGCATACAGCGCCTGTAATGTTGTGCGAATATCGTTAAACTGAATCTCCTGGGCGTGCAAAGACCTACCAGAAGTCTGAATATGATATTTGAGCTTTTGCGAGCGCTCGTTGGCACCGTAGCGTTCACGCATAGCGCGCGCCCATATTCTTCTGGCAACCCGCCCGATTACCGCATATTCAGGATCCATACCATTGGAGAAAAAGAAACTAAGATTGCCTGCAAACTCATCAATCTGCATACCCCGAGCCAAATAATATTCAACAATGGTAAAACCATTAGATAGCGTAAATGCCAGCTGTGAGATCGGATTAGCACCAGCTTCGGCGATATGGTAGCCAGAAATAGAAACCGAATAAAAGTTGCGCACCTTATGGTCAACAAAAAATTGTTGAATATCGCCCATCATTCGTAACGCAAATTCGGTTGAAAAAATACAAGTATTCTGAGCTTGATCTTCTTTGAGTATATCAGCCTGCACCGTACCCCTGACCACTTGCAGAGTTTGCTCACGAATTCGTGCATAGGTTGCAGCATCAACCAGTTGGTCGCCGGTAACTCCCAGCAGCGCCAATCCCAGGCCACCATTTCCAGCGGGCAAGTCACCTGTATATAATGGCGGGGGTGTATCTGCCAACAGCTCCTTGATTTTCTTTTCCGCAGCATCCCACTGATTATTTTCCCGCAAATGCTTTTCCACTTGTTGATCAATTGCGGTATTCATGAAAAACGCTAATATCATCGGTGCGGGGCCATTGATAGTCATAGATACTGAGGTTGTTGGGGCGCACAGGTCAAAACCTGAATACAGCTTTTTCATATCATCCAGGCTGGCAATAGAAACCCCAGCATTACCTACTTTGCCGTAAATATCCGGGCGTTTATGCGGGTCATCGCCGTACAGCGTGACCGAGTCGAAAGCGGTCGATAACCTGGCTGTAGGTTGGCCTGCTGCCAGCAGATGAAAGCGGCGGTTAGTGCGCTCTGGCGTACCTTCACCAGCAAACATCCGGGTTGGATCTTCACCGGCCCTGCGGTATGGGAACAAACCCGCAGTGAATGGATAGTAGCCGGGCAAGTTTTCCTGCAACAAAAACCGTAATAACGAACCCCAGTCATGGAAGCTTGGCAGACCCAGCTTGGGAATTTTCAAACCGGCAAGGCTCTCACGATAGTTGGCCCCGGTTATTTCCCTGCCTCGAACTTGATAACTGTACTTTTCAGTACGCGCATTTTCTGCCTGGCCGCGCCAATGTTGCAACAAGCGAACTGATTACGGCTCTAATTCATGAACCGCCTGGTTATAGCGTTCACGCAAAACTTTCAAACTACGCTCAGAAGTTTCGCTAATTAGTTCTGGCTTGTATAACCCCAGCATTGCCGGCAAGTCGGTATCAGCTACAGCTTCAAGTGCAAGATACATATTTTGTGCCTGAGCAGCCGCTTCAGCCTGCCTCTCGATGCTCTGTTTCACTCCCCGACCACTATCAACAATATCTGCCAAATATCGTTGCCGTGATGCTGGAATTAATACTGTGGCCCGTGGTTCTTTAACCCTGGTGTCAATTTCCGGAGTCCAATCTGCTGCTGGCAGATCAAGACTGCCCTGCAACAGACGACACAAATTCGCAAACATCCAACTTATGCCAGGGTCGTTAAACTGACTGGCAATAGTTGGATATACCGGCACTTCTTCAGCTGGCAAGTCAAATGCCAGATTATTGCGCTGCCATTGTTTGCGTACATCCCGCAAGGCATCTTCAGCGCCCCGGCGGTCATATTTATTGAGCACCACCAGTTTGGCAAAGTCGAGCATATCAATTTTTTCCAACTGACTGGCAGCACCAAAATCTGAAGTCATTACATACATCGGAAAATCTACCAGATCAACAATTTCCGAATCCGATTGCCCAATACCAGCGGTTTCTACTATCACTAGGTCAAAGCCAACCGCCTTGAGGAAATCTATTGCATCCCGAAGAATTAAGCTGGTGGCTCGATGCTGCCTGCGGGTTGCCATGGAGCGCATATAAATATCACTATGCCGCAGGCTGTTCATTCTGATTCTGTCACCCAACAACGCCCCACCGGTACGCCTGCGGGTTGGATCCACAGCCAATACCGCAATCCGTTTTTGGGGAAAATACTGCTGGAACCGATTAAGCAATTCATCCGTCACGCTGGACTTACCAGCCCCACCAGTACCGGTAATCCCAATTACTGGAGCAGGTGAATTAACCCCCGCCCATTCCCGCCGTTTGAGCTGCAACTCAGCTTCGCCAAACACATCATTCTCAAGGGCACTAATCATTGCCGCAATCGAGCTGCTATCTGTGAGTTCCACCTGATCTGGAACCTGAGTGGCTTGGCGCTGCTGCTGGGCTCTGGCTATCAGATCTTCTATCATTTCCACCAAGCCCAACTGCAAGCCATCATGAGGATGATAAATTCGATTTACGCCATAAGCTTCCAGATCGCGAATTTCGGCCGGAGTTATAGTACCACCGCCACCGGCGAAAATTTGAATATGGGAAGCTCCGCGTTCACGCAAACTGTCGACCATATAGCGGAAATATTCGTTATGCCCACCCTGATAAGAAGACACCGCAATTGCATCTGCATCTTCCTGGATAGCCGCGCTGACAACTTCGTCAACGCTACGGTTGTGTCCGAGGTGTATCACCTCTGCGCCCTGCGCCTGAATCAAGCGCCGCATAATATTAATCGCCGCATCGTGGCCATCAAATAAAGAGGCTGCCGTCACAAATCGCAAGGGTATATTGTCAGTTTGCACTTGTGCTGAGATTGCAGATGAAACAGTTTGGGTCATGTCCCAAGCTCCAGGAAATGGAAAAGGCGAAAGATTATGGGTATTTTAGCACTGCTCAGCACGATTATGAATCATCAACGCTCTGGTAGTGCCATTGGCAGAGCCATATTGGCCCATAAACCTGAGATAACCAATTTGTAGTGGTATAATTTTTTCTTCAAGTATTCCTAATGCCTTATTCCAAATAAAACTCTTATTGGAGAACAAAATGAAAAAAATACTGCTTTTTTGTATAGCCGGACTATTCATAACCGCGCTTTCCGCCGACGAGAGCTACTCTCCGCTCAACAAGCCAGTGGCCGAACTTTCTGCGGATATGGCAGCAGATAAAACCAGCGCCCTGGATATCAGTCGTTTCTACCTTGCACGAATTAAACAACTAAACCCCAGCTATAACGCTGTGATTAGCACCAACCCTAATGCCGAGGCAATAGCCATTGAGCTTGATAAGGAACGCGCTGCTGGAAAACTGCGTGGTCCTTTACACGGTATTCCAGTATTGCTTAAAGACAATATCAATAGCAGCGACCCGATGCCTACCACTGCCGGATCTCTGGCCCTAAAAGAAAACTTCGCCAGTGAAGACGCACCTTTAGTGAAAAGCCTGCGTGCGGCGGGTGCAATTATTCTTGGCAAGGCAAACCTCTCTGAGTGGGCCAATATGCGCTCTACCAAATCAATTTCCGGCTGGTCTGCTATAGGTGGCTTTACCCGAAACTCCTGGAACCGAGATATGAACCCCTGTGGTTCGTCATCAGGTTCGGCAGTATCAGCGGCACTTAACCTGGCGCCACTAACAGTGGGCAGTGAAACCGATGGCTCTATCCTTTGCCCTTCAAGCATGAACGGGGTGGTAGGCTTCAAGCCCACTGCCGGAATGGTATCCCAGCACGGTATAGTGCCAATTTCTCATAGCCAAGATACCGCCGGGCCGATTACCCGCTCAGTGGCGGACGCCGTAGCCCTGCTACAGGGAATGCTGACTGAAGGTGCAGCAATAAAACCTGAGGACTTGCAAGCAGCCCTTGATAAGGCCAGTCTGAAAGGGCTGAAAATTGGTGTCTCCAAAACAGCCACCGGATACAACGACCTAGTTGATAAAACCTTCACGAGCGCTTTGAAAACCCTTGAAGCTGCTGGTGCTGTACTGGTGGACATTAGCGACTCATTGTCGATCAAAGAACTGGCCGAACTGGAAGCACCTAGATTATTGATAGATATGAAAGCAGATATGCAGGCCTACCTCAAAGACGCGCCCGCAGCCGTCAAGGTGCGCAACATCGCTGACCTGGTAGCCTTTAACAAGGCCAACAAAGAAATAGAGATGAAATATTTTGCTCAGGAGTTCTTTGAAATCATTGAAACATTACCGGCATTAGATAGCAAAGAATACCAACAAATCAACGCTCAAATCAAACAACTGATAGCCAATAAGGGCATAGAAGCAATCCTCAAAAACAACCAAGTAGACCTGTTGGTCGCCCCTACAAGTGGAGTAGCAGGACCACTCAAAGATGAGAGAAACTCTGCAACCAAGTTACAACCAGGCAGTAGTCAATCCTCAGCTATGGCCGGCTTGCCCAGTATCACTGTACCAATGGGAATTATCAAAGGTATGCCACTTGGTATCTCCTTTATGGCGGGCAAGAACTCCGAACCAGTATTGATTCGTGCCGCCGCCAGCTTTGAAGCCGCCAGGGGCGACTTTGGGAAGCCGCAAATAGATACAGAGTAAAGCCTAAACTGCAAAGGTTAAGCTCAAGCATTGATGATGTGCCTGCCCAAGGGTGCGTAGTTAAACTTTATATAGGCTCCTTATGGAGCCTTAGGTTAATCCTAGTAGACTCGCCTTGCTTATCAGTTAAACAACTCTTTCACGCTATCTGCAAAATTTCGCCACCTTTCCTTTAGAGTGACACGAATTCCTATATCCATACCGCTGAGGATACAGTTTCCGTGGATAACAATTGTTTGAGCACTTTCATCGGCGCTGCCAAACACGCGCTGATTGACTGAGGCAAGATAAGTTGATGTTTTGCAGACCACGCGCACACCTTCAGGTACATAGATGGTGTTGCTGGTCAGCAGGTTGAACATTTTTATATGTACGACTGGTGAATTGAATATTGCATCCGTAAAATCAAGTGTGAAATCGCTCAGAATGCTGGTGACGCTGATTCGTTCAGGAACCACCCAGCGTCCGCTTTGTTTTGCTGATGACATAAACTTCACAAATTTTTCGTGGTCACCAAAATCATCGTCAAAATAATTTTTATCTGATGATAATTTGCTAGCCTTGGTTTTCTGGTATTGATTGTCGACGGTCAAGTCGAGGTCTGCCACTTGCTCCAGCAAGATATTCCGGTCTTCCGTATCCATCGCCAGGTCAAGCCTGGTCTCAAAGGCTTCTAAGGTAATTTCCTGATGGGCGTAGTTCATCACTAACTGATCTATAACTTCTTCGCGAATATTTTTGATCGGGCGATCTTGTGTTTTTATCGGCATGGTTATCCCCAACTGTAGCTAAAGTTTATATTATCAACTCCATTATATGCAATTTATATACCACTTAATAATTTCCTGCACTTACAATAACATAGCGACATACCACTTCCAAAATTCTTGGATATAACTTAAATTTTAGCGATTTTGACCAATGTTTTCTAGCATTTCTGCGAGGCTTCAACGGTGTATCAATCATTCCGCTACCGATTGCCGCCTAACTAAATTGCTAACCCATGTACCCAGAAACGATACCTGTACAGTATTATTTCATACAGCCATATTCAGGTCTTCAAGAGAGGCACAGAGTTTTAATCCAGCATAAAACTAGCAATTTCTCTCATATCGCCTGATAATTATTACCAAGAGCTTATCTAAGGAGATTATGTGAGGTTATTTCTACGCTTGAATTTGTTCTATATCAGTCTCGGGTTATTGATTTGGTTTGGCTACCAGCTGGTGCCCGACTTACATAGATACTTACCTATAGGTGTGATTGAAGACCTGTTTAATAAGGGAGCGCCTGGGGAATTAAATGGCGTGGTGATTCATGCCTCCAATGTAACCAACCAGGCTAGCGGTCTGCTGTGGTTAATCGCAGCCATTTTGGGGGCGGTGATGTTGATGATACCGGTGGTATGGACTTATATGGCAATTCGCAGAGAGTCGAAGCTTGATCAATCTTTGCTACAAACCATGTTGATTATTCCAATAGCCGTCACCGGCATTGTGCTTATCGTCCACAACAGCCTGGCACTGGCATTTAGCCTGGCAGGTGTAGTTGCTGGTATCCGCTTTCGTTATGCGCTTAAAAACCCTGCCGATTCGCTCTTCTTATTTCTGGCCATCGGTGTAGGACTGGCTTGCGGGATTGGTATGTTTGTTGTCGCTGCAGTTATGACAGCAATATTTAACTATACATTTCTGGCGCTGTGGCAAATGAACTACGGCTGGAATCAAGACTCAAGGCGGTATATGAGTCACGGCCCGCGAGGCAGACTGACTGAAGCTGAACTGGAAGAGGAAGCGCAAAAAGACATGCAGGAAAAAATAAACCGAAAATTATATGAACAATTGCAAAAAGAGCAGAATAAAAATGTTTAAAGGTATTGTATTCCGGTTAACTATGGCTGTTAGTTTACTCCTGTTTGCCGGGGTATCTCAGGCAGCCACAACCAAGCTAAATGACTATCACTGGATGGGCGTGGAGCGGGTTATTGCTATCGGCGACCTGCACGGAGATTATCAGCAATACTTCAAGGTAATGCAGGCAGCCGGTTTGATCAATAGCAAAGGGAAATGGATAGGTGGAGAAACCCACCTGGTACAAACCGGTGACATCACCGATCGAGGAGCTGATAGCCGTAAAATCATTGATCACTTAAGCAAGCTATTGAAACAGGCAAAGAGAAAAGGCGGCTATATTCATATGTTGATCGGCAACCATGAGGCGATGAATGTAAGCGGTGATTTACGCTATGTGGACCCTGGAGAATATGCGGCCTTCGCTAACTCTAAATCACCACGCTTGCAGGAATTACAGTGGCAGCAGCAGCTCAAGTGGTTGCAGTCAAACGACGAGGAAGCCTTTGCCTTGCTTGACTTATCTGCCGAACGGGATAAATGGGAGAAAAAAACACCTCTTGGCTGGGTAGAACATCGTCAGGCGTGGGCAATTGGCGGTAAGTATGGAAAATGGGTGCAAAACAACCCGGTAGCCATACGCATTAATGACACCATTTACCTGCACGGAGGCATCAGCTCAAAGTTCTGTAACTACAGTTTGCGCTCGCTCTCAGAGCTAATGCACGAAGGCTTGAGTAACTATGCTGCTGATGTTCCTACAATTGTGGATGACCCATTGGGGCCTACCTGGTATCGAGGACTTGCCCGGGAAGATGAAACCGGGGTTTACAGCCAAACTCTGGATAATGTACTTAACCGCTACCAGGTCAAAAGAATTGTTGTCGGACATACACCTACAGGCGGCATCGTCTGGCCCCGTTTTGATCAACGGGTGATCGTCAATGATACCGGTATTGCCAAACATTATGGCGGGCATATAGCGATTCTTGAACTACAAGGAAATGTCGCAACGGCGATCTATTCAGGCCAGCGAATTGCGATACCTGAAACATCGTCAGCCAGAGAAGATTACCTGCGCGCCGTTATCAAAATAGACCCTGACAATACAAAATTAAAGCAGCGCCTTGAACGACTGCTGGCGCCTGAACCCAAAGAAGAACCCAACACAGTGAAAGCAGACGAAGCCGCCGTTATCGACACTTGTCAATAACTTCTCGCTGGAAACGACCGGGGTCATCCAAAATAGAGTAAAACCCTTTAATGTATTCACGCACCTTATTTCGAGTTTTTATCTGCAAGCGACTCTCTTCTGAAAACAACTGGAAAATTGCTTCTTTATGCTGCTGAAACCTGGCCGCCGCTACTGGCAAAGAACTTTTATGGGCGCAATAACCACGGTATAGCCTCTGGCGAATATTCCTCAACTTCAGGTTATTTGGCGGTTGTGCGTAATGCGCATCTACAAGCCCGGATGCGTCGAAGTCATACGGTATTGGATACATGGGAATTTTCTTTTCTCCCGGATTAATGATACGCGAGTTATGACAGCAGCGCTCCTGTGTAGAGCTTGAAGTGGCTGACCAGTCGAGGTTGCCGATGAGTAACTGGAATAAACTGAAATAACTCACCTGTTGCGGATTAATCTGGCTGACTGAAACTCGACCGCTAGTCATCTTTTTTAACTTATTACGCTTGGCCACATCATCTAGATCTTCAATAAAAAAACTGAATCTGCGAATAGATTTGGTTTTATTCTCGCTATCTATATAATCCACTGTCAGCGGTTTAACACGAAAGCTAAAGTCCGTGATGAGGTTGTAAATACGGTAGGCAAGAAACTCCTTTAAATAGTATTGCTCATATTTAGGGTGTTTCTGGCAATAAGTTACCAGCTTGAGTGATTTGGTTCCCCTGAAAATGCTGCCTTTTAGCTTTTCTTTATCAAAATACAATTTAAGCGGCGGGAACTTACACACTTTAAGTCGGCGGGAAATACCGCGTGGTGCAACTTCAACAGCAAGGCTTACTGACCTCCCCTGAGGGTCTTTATAGGTGAGCGTGGCAGGATATCGAGTGTCTTTTTTTACGGTTTTTCGTAAACTCCGCCACGGCCCGGACAGGGTAATTTGCATTTCACTGGCATCAGCAAACAGTTTTACCGGCTTGTTAGTACTAGCTGCATTGGCGGTTGCCGCTATAACTAAAAGCAGACTGACCCCCATCACAAGGCCGGCGACTTTTGTTAACCAAGTATCCAGCACTTTGCCTACCGCCACCTCAATAAAATAATCACCATACCGGATTTCAACCCCACTGGCTGAGAATACAATCCCTGTAGTTTGTGCTTAACTTAAAAGCACATCTATTACTAAAAATCGAAACCTACCCCTAGCATCAGCCCTGATATTCCCATATCAAGAACGAAGTTGTTATCGTCATAATTCATATCCAGATAACGATAGCCGAATCGTGCTGACAGTAAATCACTAAACCGATAACTTACAGTAGCTGCTAACTGGTAGCTAAAATCTGAACCTACCCCAAAACCACCAATATCGGCGCGAGCGCGGAAACCCCACTTGTCGCTCAATGGCCAACTTCCACGAATTCCGACTACGGGATCGACCCAGCTATCGCCAATTCTGACCCTATAATCAATACCAATCTCCCCAGCGCTCTGAAAGTGGATCAGGGTATCCACATCAACTGATCTAATTCCACCGAATACTTCAAGGCTTTCATTACTTCCAAGTTGGTAAGCTGCGGCCAATTCCCAGAGCTTCTGAGTCAGCTCCAAATTAACATCCAACGGCCCAACTGTAGCCTTGTTAGCGAGTTTCATGCCGTTGTAATCAAGCCAGTAAGTCCAGCTACCTTTGCTGGCCTCGAGGTTGACAATTAAAGCACCATCCAGGTTGTCGAGGACATCGCCAAAACTCATATCCACATCGGCCTCGGAATCTTTAGGGCTAGTTTGCCCTGATATACCAATCGCCCACATATAGGGTGTAACCGAATACGACCACTCAGCGGTCTCTTCAGCTGTTGCAGCCAATGGAAGAATGCACAAACTAATCAGTATGGATTTAATTGCCGTACTTATAGGTGCGCGTAGCGAGTTTTTCATAGCCATAATAAGTTACCTTAGTTATTTCAAGAGTTAATTACAGTTTGGGCTATATAGTTGAGATTATACATCTTTACATGAGGCCTTATTAAATCAATGGTACACCTTAGCGAACAAAGACTGGTTACTTCCATATAATGCTGTAAATTCATAAAAAAGCCATTGAGGCTTCCTGCAGGATTAATTTTCGACTAAAAATCTTATAAAGAGACCTCCATGACTAAGTACGATATTAAATTCAACACTAACACTTTATCCAATCTTTTGACTGACCCAGATGGGTTACGTCCATACACTGCCCGTTCAGGCTCATTTCATATTGGACAAGGCTTTGATGCTCATAAAAGGGGTATGTGATATATAATAAGGTTATTACGCTAAAAACACCCATATCACTACTATGTTAAGTAGAAATTACCAAACATCTACAACCCTCAGGCTGGTTTCAGTATGGTTACTGTTCACCATAAGCTTGTGTGCTATACCTGCTCAAGCAGAAATCGCAGCAGATGATGAAGCAAACCCACCTGAAGTGTACAGTCCTTACTTACCGCCGGATATACGCGAAGATGATGCCCCTTTGAAAGTGATATTGTGGCAGTCCCTGTGCCGATATCCAACCCAACGCTGGGTACTGGCCTCATCTTAGGCGGTGCTTATTTTTACCCACAAACGGATGCAGAAAAGGAATCTCAGCCCGCATCAGTTACTGCCGCCGCAGGAATGTACACCAGCAATGGCAGTTATCTCTATGGCGTAGGCCAATCAAACTATTGGGGCGGTGACAAATGGAGATTTAGTGGCATGCTTGGCACTACCGATCTGAGCTTAACCTTGGTATCACCAAGCAGTGGGACTAAGCAGAAGCTGGATTGGCAACTGGGTGGTTCTTTTGCTTTTGCCCGGTTATCTAGACGAATAACAAACGAATGGTACATCGGCGGGGTGATTCGGATTCTGTATTTCACTCAAGAACTGGTATTTGACTCCCCCGGCCAAGCAGCGGAGCCCGAAGGGGTTCGAGCAGCCGGTTTAGGAATCAATATTGAACATGACCTTCGGGATATGCCTATGAACCCATATAGTGGGAGGTTCTTTCGCTTTAGCGCCCTGTTCAACAACGAGTCACTCGGCTCCGATTCCACATATCGTAGTTATAAATTCAATTATAGCTCCTACCACTCGTTTAAATCACCAGTAGTTCTAGCCTGGCAGGTTAAAGGCTGTAAGAATGTGAAACGATCACCGCTCTGGGACTCTTGTGGACTGGGCTTACGCGGATTTGCCGCCACAGACTACCTAGCTAAAGGTACTATATCAGCTCAAGTAGAAGCCCGCTGGCGGCTAAGCCCACGCTGGGGTGTAGTCGGCTTTGCTGGCGCTGGCTATGTAACCGAACCCTATATCAGCCTAGTGGAACAAAAAACAATTCCCAGTTACGGAGTTGGCCTACGCTTTATGGTGCTAAAATCCAAACGCATTAATATTCGTATCGACTATGGACGATCTAAAGACAGTGACGCATTTTACCTATCTGTAGGCGAAGCGTTCTAGTGTAGTGATAACGCTAACTCAGCCCTTGATGGGTACCCATCGCATTCTTTAATAAAAACCAAACAAAATTTCGAGCTTCCCTGTAAAATATTTATGATGATGCACCATTACTGTACTAGCAACTAAAACGATTCTGACTTTTTCGGAGAACAAAATGAGATTATTACAGAAAACCATAACCGCCCTGTCCTTCATGTTGTTGGCAGCACCAGCAGTGGCGCACCAGACATTCTTGGTGCCGGAGAAATTCAACTCTGCGACTGGCGAGCAAGTTAATCTGGTTATAACCAGCGCACTCACCTACCCCAACAGGGAAGGCGGCCCAAGTCTGGATCGAATTCCGTTTATCCAGGTAATAGTCAATGGGCAGGAAGTAAAAAACCTGACATTTACAGAAAACGAAACATACATGAACACTAGCTTTACTGCGGATAATACCGGTTTTGCGATGGCGGCAATGAGCTCCAAGCGCAGGTTTGGAGAAATCAAACCCGAAGAGGCCGGCGATTATCTTGATTCTCTAGGGGTTAGTGACGAAGTTAAAGCCGCTTTTTTCGCTCAAGAAGGAACTCCGGCACTGAACCGTAGTTATAACAAACATACCAAGACATTCTTTTGTGTTGAAAGTTGTGATGCCAGCAAGCAAACTGCTTACCAGGCAGTTGGTCAAGACTTGGAATTTGTCGCATCATCTGATGCCGCAAACCATTTCATCTTGCTGCTAAATGGCAAGCCATTGGCCAACCATCAAGTAACCGTCGTCTCACCTGGGTCAGATAATCTTGAGCTTAACACCAACCAAAACGGTGCTATTAATTTTGACACCTCAAAAATGAACTCAATAATGATGACCGCTGTTTGGGTTACACTTCCGGAGCAAGCTTCGGGTGTCTATCAAAGCGATTATGCAACGCTTACTGTCGACTTTTCCAAATAATAAGCTTCACCAGAGAATTTCCGCTTTAGTACGCAAAAAATCAGTGATAAATGACATACTCAAAAACCACCCCCACGAACAAAACTCTTTGCTTCTTTTCAACATCCGCTGGCGTATGCAAAAAACCATCCATAAATATCATAAAACCACATCATTTAAAGGCAAAAAGACCCCAAATAAGGTAGAATACTCTGCTGTCCGAGGTTGGTTTATGCGCCTACCGATGGTGGCGAAATACGCCGTTTATCGATGGGTAAATCCCTCCAGATCCAAATTCACAAATCTTGCTTCTACCTAGCTGGCGAGCACAGCAAGAGGCAACAATAGCAATCTTATACGCGTATGTATGCGCGTCATCCAGGAGAATAACAAGTGGACTTATTCAAGACCATCCATGAGAGTGAGCACGAGCAAGTTGTTTTTTGTCATAACAAAGATGCTGGCCTAAAAGCCATTATTGCGATCCATAATACTACTCTTGGCCCAGCCCTCGGTGGCTTGCGTATGTGGCCATATGAAACCGAGCAAGCAGCGCTGGATGATGTTTTGCGCTTGTCGAAAGGCATGACTTATAAGGCCTCGGTTTCAGGCCTGAATCTTGGTGGCGGCAAATCAGTAATTATTGGTGATCCGGCTAAAGACAAATCTGAAGAATTATTTCGTGCTTTGGGGAGGTTTATTGACTCTCTTAACGGTCGCTATATCACCGCCGAAGATGTGGGCATTGATGTTAACGATATGGAGTATGTATTTCAGGAAACCCGTAATGTAGTTGGTGTACACCAGGTTCATGGCGGCTCTGGAGACCCCTCCCCGTTTACAGCTTTTGGTACTTTACAGGGCATTCGCGCCAGTCTGCATGACAAGTTCGATAATGATGATGTAGGCAACTATAGCTTTGCGGTCCAGGGTTTAGGGCATGTGGGCTACGAGTTAGTAAAACTATTACGGGCTGAGAATGCCAAAGTTTTTGTTACTGATATAAACCAGGAGGCCATAGACGAGGCTGTAGAGATTGGCTGTGAAGCTGTAGGCCTGGAAGATATTTACACTGTTGATGCTGATGTTTTCAGCCCTTGCGCCTTGGGTGCAATTGTTAACGAGAAAACCATACCGGAATTTAAGTTTAAAATAATTTGTGGTGCCGCCAATAACCAGCTAGCCGATGATGCAGCTGGTGACGATATAAATCAGCGCGGCATTCTCTACGCCCCAGATTATGCAGTAAATGCCGGTGGCCTAATGAATGTTGCCATCGAGCTTGAGGGCTATAACCGTGAACGCGCAAGCCGGATGATGCGGACTATTTATTATAATGTCGGCCGCATCTTCCAGATCGCCAAACGCGATAATATCCCTACCCATCAAGCAGCCGACCGCATGGCGCAAGAAAGAATAGTTGCGGTTGGCAAACTAAAACTACCTTTCATGGGACAGCCACACCGCTTCCCTGGCAGGGTTCGCAACGGCGGCTAGGAGTTAAATCATGGAAATGCCTTTATCTGAGGAGCTAGAGCTATTACGCGATAGCGTAAGACGCTTTGCCGATCAGGAAATCAGCCCCAGAGCCGAAAGCATTGACCTGGAAAACGAATTCCCTCAAGATCTATGGCAAAAATTTGGCGACCTGGGTTTGCTGGGCATGACTATACCGGCAGAATTTGGCGGCTCGGAGATGGGTTATTTAGCTCATCTGCTGGCGGTAGAGGAAATCTCACGCGCCTCTGGTTCAGTCGGCCTCTCCTATGGTGCTGCCAGCAACCTGTGTCTGGATAATTTATTCCGCAATGCCAATCAGGAACAGCGGGAAAAATATATCCCTGACCTTTGCAGCGGCGTTAAAGTTGGCGCTCTGGCAATGTCAGAGGTTGGCGCTGGCTCCGATGTTGTCGGCTCTATGTCCTGCCGGGCCGAACGCCATGGCGATACCTGGATAGCTAACGGCAGTAAAATGTGGATTACCAATGGGCCCGAAGCCGATATCTTGCTGGTATATATGCGTACCGCAGATAAATCTGCAGGCTCGCGCTCTATGACAGCTTTCATTGTAGAAAAAGGTTTTAAAGGCTTTAGTACAGCACAAAAACTCGATAAACTTGGTATGCGCGGCTCAAATACTTGCGAGCTGGTATTTGAAGACTGCGAAATTCCGCACGCCAATGTCGTCGGCGAGGTAAATCAGGGGGTTAAAGTCCTGATGAGCGGCCTGGATACCGAACGCCTGGTACTTTCCGGCGGCCCTATCGGCTTAATGCAGGCAGCAATAGACATAAGCATTCCATATATGCGCGAACGACAACAGTTCGGCCGTGCCATTGGGACCTTTGGCGTGATGCAAGGCAAGCTGGCGGATATGTATACCGCATTGCAAAGCTCCCGTGCTTACGCTTACCGGGTAGCCGAAGATTTTGATGCCGGGCACAAATCGCGCATAGACCCCGCAGCCTGCTTACTCCACGCCTCTCGCAGCGCGGTTATGGTAGCCCTTGAGTCAATTCAATCTTTGGGCGGCAATGGTTATATCAATGAGTATTCAAGCGGGCGTATTCTGCGCGATGCCAAATTATATGAAATCGGTGCCGGAACTAATGAAATTCGGCGCATGTTGGTTGGTCGTGAGCTAATCAACGCTAATGGAGAACTAAATTGAGTAATAATAAAATCGTTATAACCGGAGCCAAGCGCACACCGATTGGCTCATTTCAGGGTCAATTTACCGGCGTGGCTGCCACTGATCTGGCTGCCGCTGCAATTACAGCCGCCTGTACCCATGCAGGCATTGATAGCCAACTGATTGACGAAGTAATTATGGGTTGTGTCTTACCCGCCGGGCTCGGTCAGGCACCAGCCCGCCAGGCAGCACTGGCCGCCGGCCTACCGCTTGCGGCCGGCTGTACCACTATTAATAAGGTCTGTGGCTCAGGTATGAAGTCAGTAATGCTGGCGCATGATTTAATCCTTGCCGGCAGTGCCA
>JAJRYF010000060.1 GCA_024275935.1 Gammaproteobacteria bacterium
TCTTATTGCCTTTAGTTATGCCTGGCATGGCGATGCCGACCAGGCATTCAAATGGCTGGATACTGCCTTTGAGCAGAAAGATGGATATTTGGTGCAACTGGTTTTCAATCCGTGGCTTAGCTCGCTGCATAGTGACCCCCGTTGGGAAAAAATGATCGAGCGAATGGGCTTGCAGCGCTACTGGGATAAATTACAGGCTCGACGGGCACAGATGACACCACAAACAGCCGAGCAAAAAATAGATCCGGACCATGTTCCTGTGCTACCAGAAAAAATGTCAATTGCCGTTTCACCCCTTGCCACCCGCAGCAATCAACAGGACGATCTGTACTTCACAGATGGCATCCACGGCGATTTAGTAACGAAGTTGGTCGGAATTGAGGATCTGAAAGTTTTATCCCGTAGCTCGTGATGAGTTATCGCGGCAGCGCCAAGCAGATTCCTGAAATTGCGCGGGAACTGGGCGTGTCCACCATCCTCGAAGGTGGCATACAACGGGCCGGCAAGCGCAATTAATCGATGTGGCCACCGATGAGCGCTTTAATGAGTTGATCCAGCCGCAAGGCGTCATAAGCAGCGCGCCCGCGCAGCAAGAGTGAGATGGATCATAAGTCTCTTACGCGAACTCAAATGATGTAATGTTTTTCGGGTTGTTGTTGTCTGCCTGTTGATATTTAGGTTATGATTTATATCATGGCTCACTTGAAGCTGTTATGGGAGATGTGGCCCATTCCATTAGTAGCGGCCTCTCTTCAAAATATAAATGATAATGAGGCAGCTTCTGAAGGAGCTGCACTTACCATACTAAGCTGGCCGTGGAGAAAAGCATGATAGCGAAAAGCATAAATATATTTCGCAATAAAGTGGTGCTGATAATAGCCCTGTTACTAGGGTTCAGTTATTCTGCTCAAGCCCAATTCGCAAGCCCGTTACAGTTATCAGATATAAATGGTAGCAATGGTTTTGTGATTAACGGGGAAAGCGCAGCTGACAGATCAGGATATTCAGTCAGCTCAGCAGGTGATGTTAATGCTGATGGGATTGGTGATATATTGATAGGGGCTTATTCAAGGCTAAACAATAACAATAACAAACTATCAGAAGCCTTCACGAAGTAGAGAAGTGGCTGGCTGGAGTGCGGCTTGCCAGCCGCAATATTATTACCAGGAACAGTCATTCAACTGTACTCAGCCACCAATCCCCACAGCACCAACATACTTGCGCCATCTATCAACATCTTGTGCCTGAATCCAGGCAACTACCCAATATAGGGTGTTTATTTCGCATATTTCTGCTATCAGACCTTAAATCAACAGGGGTTTTGTCGCCAATTCAGCTTGACTTTATGCCGTTCTGGGATTATTGTGCAGTTTAGTGGGAAAAAGTGGATAAATCTGGAATAGTAGGGCATAAAGAGTGTTTTTTGGTGAAACTGCAATAACGCTGGATGGCAAAGGACGAATGGCGATACCTATGCGCTATCGTGAGGAGCTTGGCGTGGGCGGTAATCCGGCACTGGTATTGACCTATAGCCCATTTGATAGTGGTGCACTCTGGTTATACCCGGAAGATGAGTGGAAGACGGTTCGCGACTCGGTAATGGCTTTAAGTACCTTTGATCCTGGTCACCGTAGTTTACAGCGGCGTCTGGTAGGTAGCGCCACACCAGTTGAGCCGGATGCCAATGGGCGCTTGCTTTTACCGCAAACATTAAGGCAGGTTGCCGGTTTGGAAAAGCGTGCTGTTTTTATGGGCATGGGCAGCCACTTTGAAATATGGAATGAAACCGTACTTACCCAAAAACGCGCAGAAGAAGAAACAGCCTTGGGTGGGCAAGCTTCAGAGGATATGGCGAAGCTGGTGTTATAGGAATAGATGTGTCGACAGTAACAAAGGCAACACTCAGTCACAAACCTGTGATGTTGAATGAGGTACTGCAGGCATTAGCAATAAAGCCCGATGGCATCTATATGGATGGCACATTTGGCAGAGGTGGACACGGCCGTGGGTTATTAGCACGGCTAGGAGAGCAGGGACGCTTATTTGCTCTGGACAAAGACCCTGAGGCAATAGCCGCAGGTGAGAGTTTAGCTGAAGCAGATCAGCGCTTCAGCATAATTCAGAGTAGCTTTGCAGATATGGATCAGCTGCAAAGTTTGCAGGTAGTACAGGGATTTGATGGAATTATGCTCGATTTGGGCGTTTCATCACCGCAACTGGACGACCCGCAACGAGGTTTTAGCTTTCGGGCTGAAGGTCCATTGGATATGAGAATGAACCCAGCACAGGGTATATCGGCAGCTGATTGGCTGCGCGATGCAAGTGAAAACGAAATTACTCGTGTGTTAAGGAAGTTCGGAGAGGAGCGCAAAGCGCGCATAATAGCGAGAAGCATAGTGACAAGCCGGCAGCAGCAGCCTATAACTACGACGGCTCAATTAGCTCAGCTGATTGATTCGACTATAGGTCGCCGCCAGGATAAAAAACATCCGGCAACTAAAAGCTTCCAGGCAATACGTATATTTATCAACAATGAGTTGGCCGATTTGGCCACAGGACTCGTTACGATCATCCAAAACCTGCGACCTGGTGGCAGGCTGGCTGTGATCAGCTTCCACTCACTGGAAGATCGTATCGTGAAGCGGACATTTAGAGAAGCCGCTCAGGCGGGTCCGTTTAACCGGAAGCTGCCCCCGGCACCTGGTGCCAGGGCAGTCCTCCGGCTTGTTGGTAAAGCCCAATTCCCCTCCGAAGAAGAAATCAATCTTAATCCGCGTTCCCGCAGTGCAGTGCTGCGAGTAGCGGAAAAACTTTGTTGATGACCCGCGCGGTCGTTGCCTTGTTGCTGTTACTGGCAGTTGTAGCCAGTGCCTTGCTGGTGGTTGACTCCCGCCATCAGGCGCGCCAGTTATTTTTGCAACTGGAAAGCCTGGCAGCGCAGCGGGATGAAGCTAATAGTGAGTGGTCGCGCTTGCAACTGGAGCAGGCAACTCTTGGTGATGCAGGGCGCGTAGAAAAGATTGCCGACGATCAACTGGGTATGCAAAGCCCGGATGAAATTAAAATTTTAATAGTGAATTTATGAAAAAGCAGGCCGCCAAAAACAGCGATAAGCAAGCTCAAAGAGCTGGCAGGCGGCTGTATGCAATGTTGGCAATTTTCTTGCTTTCAACCATTGGCCTGGCGACCCGGGCAGTTACTTTGCAGGTCGTAGATACTGAGTTTTTGCAAAATCAGGGTGAAGCCAGGCATTTGCGTGAAATTAAAATTCCGGCAACTCGAGGGGTTATTTATGACCGTAACGGGGTGCCATTGGCGGTCAGTACTCCGGTTGAGTCGGTGTGGGTACATCCCGAGCAGTTACTTGAAGACAGGTCCAATATCGATAGTTTGAGCGCCTTGCTGGGTCTGGATGCAGATGAAATTGAACGCAAGTTAACCAGGAGAATGGATAAAGAGTTTGTCTGGTTACAGCGACGCTTGCCGCCTGCGGATGCTGAAAAGATTCGTGCCCTTGAGTTACCTGGGGTGTTTTTACAGCGCGAGTACCGCCGCTTTTATCCATCTAGTGAAGTCAGTGCACATGTGTTGGGTTTTACTAATATTGATGATATCGGGCAAGAAGGATTAGAGCTGGCATATAACGACTGGCTACAGGGCGTGCCTGGTAAAAAACGGGTTATCAAAGATCGCCGCGGTCGCATAGTTGAGGATGTGGATTTAATCCGCCCGGCACAACCTGGCCGCAGCCTGACTATTAGCCTGGATCATCGGCTCCAGTATTTAGCTTATCGTGAGTTGATGCGCACCATGCAGGAGCATAAGGCAGGTTCTGGTACCGTGGTGTTGCTGGATGTAGTAACTTCTGAAATATTGGCAATGGTCAACAGCCCTAGCTACAATCCAAACCAATCGGGGCGTAGAGGTTCTGATGCACTGCGTAATCGGGCGGTAACTGATGTAGTAGAGCCCGGCTCGGTAATGAAACCATTTACCGTAGCGGCAGCCCTTGAAACTGGGCAGTATCAACCAGATTCACCAGTAGATACCAGTCCGGGAACTATCGAGATATCCGGGCATACAATTAGTGATACACATGATTATGGGCTTCTAGATGTTACTAGCGTAATTACCAAATCCAGCAATGTGGGTGTTTCTAAAATGGCTCTATCCATGGAAGCGGAGCACCTCTGGGGTAGCCTTAGTAGGTTTGGTTTTGGCAAAGTAACCGGATCAACTTTCCCCGGTGAGTCAGCTGGGGTGCTGCGAAATTTTCAACGCTGGCATAAAGTCGAGCAGGCTACGATCTCTTATGGCTATGGAATCTCTACCACAGCGCTACAACTAGCCCAGGGATTTGCTGCGCTGGCGAATGATGGCCGTATGCGTGCGCCGAGTTTTATAAAGTCAGCCAATAATCCGGCATCATCAGTAGTTGACCCGGCAATTGCTGCCCAAGTACGCCAGATGATGTTAACTGTCACTGGGCCTGACGGAACCGGTAAGAAGGCGCGAATTAAAAACTATCAAGTTGCGGGTAAAACCGGGACCTCAAGAAAAGCCAGTGCGGCCGGCTATGATGAGCGTTATGTGTCATCTTTTGTTGGCTATGCGCCTGCAAGTGATCCACAAATGGTAGCAGTGGTGATAATTAATGACCCGCAAGGGGATAGTTATTACGGGGGCACAGTTGCCGGTCCACTATTCTCTCGGGTGATGGCAGGTGCTTTAAGGCTGTTAGATATTCCGCCAGATGATTTTAAAGCGCAGTTAGTGACTAATACTCATTCATCGGGGGTGGCAGATGCCCCGTAACTTAAATGAAATATTTACCGCCTGGGGAGCTTCTTTGGAAGAGGGAGCAGTTGCGAATTTGCTAGTAAATGACTTGCAGTGCGATTCCCGTAGAGTCCAGCCAGGTGATGCTTTTGTGGCACTAGCTGGCAATCAGGTAGATGGCCTTGAGTTTGCTGCTAAGGCAATTAGTCAGGGTGCGGTGGCGGTTCTTTACGATCCCGCTGGGCGTGCTAATACACAGCAATTGCCCACAGAATATATTGCCATTCCTGAGCTTGAGCAGCGCTTGGGTGAACTGGCTTCGCGTTTTTATGGTGCGCCTGATGATGATATGCAGTTGGTGGCGGTTACCGGCACCAATGGTAAAACTTCGGTGGCGCATTTTATTGCCCAGGTCTGGCAACAATGGCAGGGTCATGCGGGTTTTATCGGTACTCTAGGTGCTGGTCCTCTAAATGCACTCAAAGATACCGGCTTAACTACCCCGGATGTATTGCAAACTTATGCCGAGCTTGCCCGGCTGCGGGCAGCTGAGGTTAACTTGGTGGCGATGGAAGTGTCCTCCCATGCATTGGTTCAGGGGCGAGTGGATTTGTTGGCTTTCGATATTGGTGTATTTACTAATCTTAGCCACGACCACCTTGATTATCACGGCGATATGCAGGCTTATGCGGACGCCAAGTGGCAGTTGTTTAGCCAACATAAACCGCGTTTTGCCGTGCTTAATATTGCCGACCCGGTAGGTAGGCAGTGGCAGCTAGATTTAGATTCGAAGATTGAAACCATCAGCTATTGCGCTGTTGCCACTGATAAACCTACAGATGTGAGCGCTGCAGAGATTGAGTTTACTCCGAATGGAATCAGCTTCAGGCTAAATACCCCGTGGGGTAGCGGTAAAATCAACTGTGGCTTGCTGGGGCGCTTTAATTTGGATAATTTATTGGCTGTTGCAGCCAGTTTTGGTCTGCTGGGTATGCCTTTTAGTGAGCTGTGCCAAGCCTTGGAGCTGGTGCAGTCGGTGCCTGGGAGAATGCAGAAAATTCACGCAGATCAAGTCCAGCCTGTAGTCATAGTTGATTATGCCCATACACCAGCTGCGTTGGAGCAAGCCCTTCAAAGCTTGCGGGCGCATACTGATGGTTTGCTATTTTGCATTTTCGGATGTGGCGGTGAGCGCGACCAGAATAAGCGCCCGCTGATGGCTGCTGTGGTAGAAAAATTTGCCGATCGAGCGTACCTGACCTCAGACAACCCCCGCGGGGAAGATCCACTCACAATTATTAATCAAGTCAGTGCTGGTTTTGCATTACCGGAGAAGGCGGTTATCGAGCCAGACCGTTCGGCAGCGATTCGGATGGCTATATATGCCGCTGGCAGCAAAGACACTGTACTGATTGCTGGTAAGGGACATGAAAATTACCAGCAGATTGGGGAGCTAAAATTACCATTTGATGATAGCACCGAGGCCCGTCTGGCTTTAGGTCGCATTTCTCACCGGGTAGCGAGATGATTGCGCCGGGCTTTGGATTTACAAAGGGTTTTGCGAAGGAGTGTAATAACAGGGCGTATTGCCGACTAAGTAAAAGCCTTTGTAGATTCAAAGAACAAGCGAGGACTCGTCAATCCGGCGAGAAATGCGGGCTAGGGGTGGCAGCATGATTCAGATGAACCTAGAGCAGGCCGCTAAAATTCTTGATGCGAAGTTATTATTGCGCGATGGGGCGTCTGCCAACCAGGAATTCATTGGGGTTTGCATAGATTCGCGCACGCTAGAGCAAGGTCAACTGTTTGCAGCTCTCAAGGGTGAGCATAGCGATGGCCATGACTTCGCTGATATGGCTGCAGCAAAAGGTGCTGGCGCGGCGTTAGTTACACGGGAAGTGCAAGGTTTGCAGGCCCAGCTTCTAGTTGATGATGTTCAGCTAGCGTTAGCTCGACTGGCAACTGAGTGGTTAAACAGCTTGCGCCGAAATTCTACCGCTGGCAGTTTAACCGTGGTTGCGCTTACCGGAAGCAATGGAAAAACTACAGTCAAGGAGATGTTGGCCAGCGTGCTCTCGCAACAACACCAGGTGTTAGCTACAAGTGGCAACTTTAATAATGAGTTGGGTTTGCCATTAACTATTTTTAAGTTGAGTGAGGAGCACGAGTACGCGGTACTTGAGCTTGGTGCCAACAAAGCAGGTGATATTCAATATCTTGGTGATATTTGCAACCCTGATATTGCCTTGATTAACAACATCGGCCCGGCTCACTTGCAAGGCTTTGGTGATTTACAAGGAGTGGCGCGGGCGAAAGGCGAGATCTATTCAAGTTTGATTGCCGGTGGTACCGCGGTTATTAATAACGATGAGCCCTGGATGGATATCTGGGAAGCGCAGATAGGAGCTAGCCAGACTAAAACTTTCGGGCTTACTCCAGAAGCTGATATAAGCGCCAATATAGATGCAACTGAATTTAATATCCATACCTCGGGCGGGGTGATCAGCACTATCAAGCTACCGCTGCCCGGGCAGCATAACCGCCTCAATGCGCTTGCCGCTACTGCAGTGCTTGAGGTGCTTGAAATTCCCCCGGAGGCAATCAAGACAGGCCTGGAGCAAGTTAGCCCGGTAACCGGGAGGCTAAATATAGCGCGTTCTGGTGGTGGCTGGCAGGTGGTGGATGATACTTATAACGCTAACCCAGCCTCTTTGTATGCCGGCCTGGCAGTTATTGCAGATATTTTGGATGCCGGGGAAGAAGGCTGGCTGGTACTCGGTGATATGGCAGAGCTTGGTCCTACCAGCGTCAAATTGCATAAAGAAATGGGTGCGGCAGCATCAGCCCTTGGAATTAAAAGACTATTTGCTGTTGGTGACCTCGCCAGTAGTAGTGCTGAAGGCTTTGGTAGCGGCGGCAGTCATTACCCGGATCAAACGACTTTGATTCAGGCCGTATTGTCTGAGATTACTGCTCAGGTGACCTGTTTAGTAAAGGGTTCGCGCAGTATGGGCATGGAAACTGTGGCTGCAGCTTTGTTGGAAAATAAAAATTCAAGTCAGCATAGGGAGGTCGGCTAATGTTACTTTGGTTGAGTCAATGGTTAAGTGCATTTAACCCAGATTTCAGTGTGTTCTCCTATATCACCTTGCGCAGTATTCTAAGTGCCCTAACGGCGCTAGCAATATCACTGATTATTGGGCCTGGATTTATTCGGCGCATGAGCCGTACCCAGGGTGGCCAGCCAATCCGCCGTGATGGGCCGGAATCGCATTTTGTCAAAGCCGGTACGCCGACTATGGGCGGTGCTTTGATCCTGTTGGCGGTGGTGTTGTCTACCCTGCTTTGGGGCGACTTGGGTAATCGTTTTGTCTGGCTGGTGGTGATTGTAACCTTGGCCTTTGGAGTGATTGGCTGGGTTGATGATTACAAGAAAATTGTTAAGCAGAACCCCAATGGAATGGCCTCACGCTGGAAATATTTATGGCAGTCAGTAATTGGCTTTGCTGCAGCTATATTTCTAGTGTACACATCTGATAACTCGGTAACCACCGAGGTGATAGTACCGTTCTTCAAAGGTATTGTGATTCCGCTGAGCGGTGGTATGTTTGTGCTGTTTGCCTATTTTGTGATTGTAGGCTCATCTAATGCGGTGAACCTAACCGATGGGCTCGATGGCTTGGCGATAATGCCGACGGTGCTAATCGCCGGAGCGCTGGGAATATATTCTTATGTCGCCGGGCATTCAGTGTTTTCCGAATACCTGTCTATGCCGCATGTACCCGGAGCCGGTGAGTTAGCGGTTTTCTGTGGTGCATTGGCGGGCGCCGGACTTGGGTTTCTTTGGTTCAACACCTACCCAGCGCAAGTATTTATGGGCGATATTGGGGCGCTGGCAATGGGTGCTGCAATAGGGTTGGTGGCAGTTATTGTGCGTCAGGAGCTGGTGTTCTTTATTATGGCCGGGGTGTTTGTAATGGAAACCGTTTCGGTGATTATGCAGGTGGTTTCTTTCAAGCTGACCGGTAAGCGAATTTTCCGGATGGCCCCAATCCACCATCACTTTGAATTAAAAGGCTGGCCTGAGCCACGGGTTATTGTACGCTTCTGGATTATCTCGGTAATTCTGGTTTTAATCGGCCTTGCGGCCCTGAAGATTCGCTAATATGGTAATGACTTATCAACAACCGCATCGTGGAATGATCGACCAAGCCAGGCGCTTTGGCAGTATCAGTGAGCGTGTCGATCTGGATCTATGGATTCTAGTCCCGGCAGCACTGTTGGCGGCAATTGGTTTGGTAATGGTTGGCTCGGCCTCAATAGCAATTGCTGACGGGCAGGGTCTGGGTAGGCACTATTACACTATCCGGCATTTGGTTTTTCTGTTTTTTGGGCTGCTTTCGGCACTGGTGCTAACCAAGATACCTACAGAATTTTTATTCAAAATTTCGCGCCCAATGATGCTGCTTGGAGCATTGGCGTTGGCAGTTGTCTTTATCCCTGGTATAGGTCATACCGTGAATGGTTCTACTCGCTGGGTTAATCTTGGGATAACTAATTTTCAAACTGTAGAAGCCGTAAAGATAATGTTGATTGTATATATGGCCGGTTACCTGGTGCGCCGCCAGGATGGTATTCAGGTGCGTTTTCTCGACACCCTGAAGCCACTACTGGTTGCGATGTTTTATATGCTTATTTTATTATTGCAGCCAGATCTTGGTAGTGCGGTGGTGATTACTGTAATTGTTGGCGGAATGTTGTTCCTGGCAGGTGCAGCCTGGAAGCATATCTTTATTCTAGTGACCCTGACTTCACCATTATTTGTGTTGGCAGCGATGGAGCCTTACCGTCTACGCCGGATAGTCAGTTTCATGGACCCCTGGGCCGACCCATTTAACTCAGGCTTCCAATTAACCCAGGCATTAATAGCCATAGGCCGAGGGGAATTAACTGGTGTTGGCTTGGGTGCCAGTATCCAGAAATTATTTTATCTACCAGAGGCACACACTGATTTTATATTCTCGGTTTATGCCGAAGAACTAGGTTTGATCGGGGTACTGGTACTGATGCTTTTGTTCGCGGTTTTGATTGGTAGAATCATGTTGGTTGGGCTGAACTCAATCAGGGCCGGGCGTCCATTTGCTGGGTTTCTAGCTTATGGGGTCGGCCTCTGGCTGAGCATACAGACCCTGGTGTCTATGGGCGTAAATATGGGGGTACTGCCTACCAAAGGTTTGACACTGCCGCTTATTTCCTCTGGTGGTTCGAGTATTTTAATGACTTTTGTGGCGTTGGGGATGGTGCTGCGGGTTAAGTATGAGCTGGACCGTGAGACTGATCCAAGAATTTTAAGACGGCGTGAAATCGTGGGGTATGCGCGTGATTGAGAATCGAGCTAAAGTGTTGATTATGGCAGCTGGTACGGGCGGACATATCTTCCCCGGGCTTGCGGTTGCCCGTAAATTGACGGAAAAAGACATTGAAGTTGCCTGGCTTGGTACCCCGGCAGGGTTGGAAAACCAGTTGCTATCTGAGACGGAATATCCTCTGTATAGAATTGATATTAGAGGCTTGCGTGGCAAGGGCATAAAAGGTTGGTTATTGGCACCGCTGCGAGTATTTCAGGCTATGCGTCAGGCCAACAAAATAATTAACGAAGTCGCACCATCTGTGGTTTTATCTATGGGTGGTTATGTGGCCGGTCCCGGTGGGTTAGTGGCGCGGTGGCGCGGGATCCCGTTGCTTATCCATGAGCAGAATCGGGTTCCCGGATTAACTAATAATCTCCTCTCCCGATTTGCTACTACAATCTTTCAGGGATTCCCGGATAGCTTTCCCAAGTCCAAAGGTGCGTTGACTGCGGGCAATCCGGTACGCCAGTCAATTATAGATATTCCGGATCCGCAGCAGCGTTTACAGGCCAGAAGTGGGGCTTTGCGAATTCTGGTTCTGGGAGGCTCGCAAGGGGCAGAATCATTGAATCGTTTATTGCCAGCCGCAATTGCAGGCTTGCCCAGCGAGCAGCCGGTAATAGTCCGTCATCAGGCTGGCAAAGGTCGCGCAGGTGATACTCGGGATCGCTATATCACCGGGTCTATTACCGCTGAGGTCAGTGATTTTATTGCTGATATGGCGGCTGCTTATAGCTGGGCTGACCTAGTGGTTTGTCGGGCTGGCGCTTTGACTGTGGCTGAAGTTGCAGCTACTGGTTTGGCGGCATTATTTATCCCGTACCCGGCAGCGGTAGATGACCATCAGACCCGTAATGCAGAGTACTTGGCTGCGGTAGATGCTGCCAGAATCCTACAGGAAGCCGGTTTGGATGCACAAAATCTCTGCCAGCAACTTATGGGTATAACCGGTAATAGAGAAAAGCTTTACCAAATGGCTATCAATGGTAGAAAAATGGCCTTGCCAGGCGCGGCCGAAGTGGTTGCCGAGCGTTGCCGGGAGTTAAGCGCATGAGCACTCATCTGGTTAATGCTGGAAAAATGCATCGTGTAAGCCATGTGCATTTTGTTGGTATTGGTGGCGCTGGTATGAGCGGTATAGCCGAAGTAATAGCCGGTTCTGGATACCAGGTGTCAGGTTCCGACCTAACGGCATCAAAGGTTACCAAGCGACTGTCAGAGCTGGGTATAAATATTAGTATTGGTCATCGGGCTGAGAATATTAAGGCAGCCGATGTGGTGGTAGCTTCATCCGCGATAGCTGCGGATAATCCTGAAATTATCGCGGCTAAGGAGCACAGAATCCCCTTAGTCCGCCGTGCTGAAATGCTGGCTGAGCTAATGCGCTTCCGCAAAGGCATTGCGGTTGCCGGCACACATGGCAAAACTACCACCACCAGCTTATTGGCAGCGATACTTGCTGGAGCTGATATGGATCCGACTTTTGTTATTGGGGGCTTAGTAAATGCCTTCGGTAGTAATGCCAGATTAGGCAAAGGGGAGTACTTAGTTGCCGAGGCCGACGAAAGTGATGGCTCATTTCTGATGTTGCAGCCGGTGATCACGGTTATCACCAATATCGATAGCGATCATTTGGAGGCTTATGCGGGTAGTTTTGATAATCTGCGCCAGGCTTTTAGCCAATTTATTCACAAGTTGCCTTTTTACGGGGTTTCGGTGCTGTGTATCGATGATCCCGAAGTGCGTAGTTTGGCAGCGATTGCCGGACGCACAACTTTGACTTACGGTGAGCATACAGATGCCGATGTGCGGCTGGATAATATCCGCCAGCAAGGTCAGCAGATGTTGTTTGACGTGCACTTCCCGGACCAGCAGAAAGCTTCCTCGGTACAGATAAATCTACCAGGTCTACATAATGTGCAGAATGCTGTTGGTGCAATGGCAGTAGCATGGGAGCTGGGGGTATCAGTAACTGCTATGGCGGCCACTTTGCAAGAGTTTGGCGGTATTGATCGACGCTTTACTGAGGTTGGACGATTGGCAGTGGCGGCCGGCCATGTCAATGTGTTTGAAGACTATGCTCACCATCCCTCAGAGCTATCGGCAACCATAGAGGCTGCCCGTAAAGGCTGGCCTGGAAGCCGGTTAGTAGTAGTGTTTCAGCCACACCGATATACCCGGACTTGCGAGTTGTTTGATGACTTTTCCGAGGTTTTAGCAACAGCTGATATGTTGGTGATTACAGATGTGTATCCAGCTGGTGAGGCATTGATTGAAGGTGCTGATACTGCATCTTTGTGTTAGGCGATTCGACAGGACAGTAAAATTGAGCCAGTTTGGATTGCAAATGTGCATGATTTGAGAGAACAACTCCCCGAGACGCTAAAAGATGGCGACCTAGTGTTGCTAATGGGTGCTGGAGATATAGGCTCGGTGGCAGCGCAGCTACGAGCGGCGGGTAGCTTCTGCGGGGCTGAGGTGAAATCATGAACTCAGGCATATATAAAGCAACAGATTTTGGACGGGTAGCGCTGGTAATCGGGGGCGATAGCCCGGAAAGAGATGTCTCAATTGCTGGTGGTAAGGCGGTAGCAGCAGCCCTGCACCGTTTAGGGGTTGAATATCAGTTTATAGATGGGGCTCCGAAATTATTCACCGAGATTGCTAGCGGCTCGGTACAGACTGTATTTAATTTAATGCACGGTACCGGCGGTGAAGATGGCTGTCTTAGTGGTGCGTTGGAGTTGCTTAATATCTCGGTAACCGGAAGTGGCGTATTAGGCTCGGCTTTGGCGATGGATAAAGTCCGCTCCAAGCAGATATGGAAAGCAGTTGGTATTCCTACTGCCGATTTTATTCTAACCGGAAAAAACGGTGACGACAATGAGGCTATCTTGCAGAAGTTCCCATTACCACTGTTTGTAAAGCCGGTTGATCAAGGCTCCAGTTTGGGGATTAGCAAGGTTAAGCAGGCCGCAGAGTTACCGGCGGCAATAGAGTATGCCGCTAGCTACAGTAATACGGTGATAGTGGAGCCGGGAATCGACGGCCGCGAATACTTTGCCGGGATTCTGGCAGGTGAGTGCCTACCGCTAATTGGGGTGCAGCCAGCTAATGAGTTTTATGATTACGCCGCCAAGTATGAGTCTGGTGATACCCGGTATTTTTGCCCTAGCGGTCTGGATCAGAAATTAGAAGATGAACTCAAGCAACAGGCTTTACAGGCATTTGCCGCAGTTGGTGCCAGCGGTTGGGGCCGGGTTGATTTCATTCTTGATGAGTCTTTAACCCCGTGGTTCCTGGAAGTAAATACTATCCCGGGGATGACCGACCACAGTTTACTTCCCCAGGCTGCTGCCCAAGCAGGGATAGATTTTGATCGCTTGGTATGGAGAATCCTCGAAACCAGTATGGAGGGTGGTTAGAAATGCAGTTAACTAGGCCTCCATTCAGACAAGCCGGGGCGATAAGCATAGGCGCGGTGGTAATGATCTCGATTATTGGAGCTACTTTGCTAATTGCAGTTTGGCTTACCTCGGGATTGTTGGGCGCCAGCAAATGGCCAATTAAGTGGCTGGATGTTAGCGGGCCGTTCCAAAGAGTGAGCGCAGAACAGGTTGGAAATGCTTTGGTTGATGAAGTTGATGGCGGATTTTTTAGCGTAAATCTAGACCGTGTGCGGGCCACCACCGAGTCGATTCCATGGGTATCCCATGCGCAGGCTAGAAAGCAGTGGCCTGATGTTATCAATGTACGGGTGTTAGAGCACCAAGCGGTTGCGCGTTGGGGCAAGAGCCAATTGATTAATGATGAGGGTACAGCCTTTACGGTTCCATCTGCTGAGCAAATACAGGGCTTGCCATTCCTCGAGGGCCCGCAAGGGCAGGTCGAGGATGTGGTGACCCTATGGCAACAGGTAAACAAGCGGCTGCGAGTATTGGCGCTTGAAGTCCAGGATTTGCGCTTATATGAGCGCGGTGCCTGGGAATTAAAACTTAGTAGCAATACGGTAGTTCGTCTTGGCAGGGAAGATATATTACCCCGCCTGCAACGCCTGATATCTAGTTGGGAGAGCCTGACAGAAAACGGTAATCGAATTCCGCAGAGCATCGACTTGCGTTATACCAACGGCTTCGCCGTGCAGTGGGCAGAAGGTTAACTGGAGTAATGACAAAACATGTCTAAGAAAAATAATCAATCACTGGTAGTTGGCCTGGATATCGGCACTTCAAAAATAGTTGCTATCGTTGGCGAGGTGCATGCGGATGGCACAGTTGAGGTAGTTGGCATAGGCTCGCATCCATCACGCGGCTTAAAGCGTGGCGTAGTGGTGGATATAGAGTCTACCGAGCAGTCTATCCAGCGTGCTATCGAAGAGGCTGAATTAATGTCCGGTTGTGAAATAAATTCGGTCTACGCCGGAATAACCGGCAACCACATCCGTAGTCTCAATTCACGGGGAGTGGTTGGGGTGAAGGACCGCGAGGTTAGTGAAGGTGATGTTGACCGGGTACTGGATTCAGCGCGTGCGGTTAGCGTCTCAGCCGACCAGCAAATTATCCATGTGTTGGCACAAGAGTACATCATTGATGAGCAGGATGGTATTCGACAACCGATAGGCATGGCAGGAGTTCGGCTTGAGGTTTTGGTGCATGTGGTAACTGCTGCCAGGGCGGCGGTACAAAATATTACCAAGTGTATCCAGCGTTGTGGTCTGGTTGCAGACGATTTGATCTTGCAGCAACTAGCCTCTTCGCAGGCGGTGCTTACCGAAGATGAAAAAGATTTAGGTATTTGCCTGGTAGATATGGGTGCTGGAACTACCGATATTTCGGTATTCCGGCAGGGAGCAATCAGGCATACCTGTTGTATTCCAATTGCTGGCGATCAGGCAACCAATGATATAGCGGTAGCACTACGCACCCCGACCCAGCACGCCGAAGATATCAAAATTCAATATGCCTGTGCGCTTGAGCAGTTAACTAAGTCTGATGAAACCATCCAGGTTCCAAGTGTAGGTGATCGTGGTACCCGTAAGTTAACCCGACGAACCTTGGCGCAAGTAGTTGAGGCACGATATCGGGAGCTGTTTTCACTGGTGCGGGACGAATTACGCCGCAGTGGTTTCGAGAATATGGTGCCTGCCGGATTAGTGTTAACAGGCGGTGCCGCCAAGCTTGAGGGCGCGGTAGAGTTGGCTGAGGAAATTTTCCATATGCCAGTCAGGCTGGGTGCCCCGAGGAATGTGACGGGGCTATCAGATGTTGTTAATAACCATATTTATGCAACCGGCGTAGGCCTGTTGTTGTACGGAAGCAGAGAACTATCAGGAGCTATCAGGTCAGTTAAAAGTGGTCAAGGTGGCTCGATGTTTGGTCGTATTAGGGCCATGTTAAAAGGCCACTATAATGAATGGTAAAGGTTTTTTTGAACCCCATAAGCTTACATATAAGTGCCCGCAGAGGTAGTTGTGAAGCTAGAGTTTGGGATAACGGTGCAAAGCTAAGGAGAAGGAAATGACGTTTGAAATGGTAGAAAATCATACACCGGCAGCGGTGATAAAGGTAATTGGCGTCGGTGGCGGCGGCGGCAATGCGGTTAACCAGATGGTTGAGAGCAAGATTGATGGCGTAGAATTTATTGCCGCTAATACAGATGCTCAGGCCTTGAAGAATTACTTAGGAGATACGGTCCTGCAATTGGGCACAAATGTTACCAAGGGCCTGGGTGCTGGAGCTAATCCTGAGGTTGGTCGGCAGGCGGCGCTTGAAGATAGGGAGCGGATTATCGATGCCCTTCGCGATGCCGATATGGTTTTTATTACCGCCGGAATGGGCGGTGGTACCGGAACAGGGGCGGCCCCGGAGATTGCTAAAATAGCCAAAGAGCTGGATATCCTGACAGTTGCAGTGGTGACTAAGCCATTTAAGCACGAAGGTCGAAAACGAATGAAAATCGCTGACCAGGGTTTAGAAGAGCTGCGCCAGCATGTAGACTCGCTAATTACCATCCCCAACTCAAAACTGCGGGATGTGCTGGGTGGAGAAATAACCCTTCTAGATGCCTTTAGAGCGGCAAATAATGTACTCGAGGGTGCAGTTCAGGGCATTGCCGACCTGATTACCCGGCCCGGCTTGGTAAATGTGGATTTTGCTGATGTCCGTGCTGTTATGTCAGAAATGGGCATGGCGATGATGGGCTCAGGTACCTGTAAAGGGGAAGACAGGGCAGTTATGGCCGCTCAGCATGCCATCGGCAGCCCACTGCTTGAGGGTATAAACCTGCAAGGAGCATACGGTGTGCTGGTCAATATAACTGCCGGTCCCAGCCTCACCATGAGTGAGTTTGAGGATGTGATGGAGGTAATTGAAGATCTGGCCGATGAAGATGCTCAAATTGTGATGGGTACAGTAATTGATCAGGAAATGACTGATGAAATCAGAGTAACAGTAGTGGCAACCGGGTTGGAGGCAAGTAGTGCCGAGGATGTGGCAGAAAAGGATGACAAGTTTATTTCAATGCAGCCACAGCAACCTGTTCCCACGAATACAGCTGAGCAGGAACAGCTTGCGAAGCCGCAAGTAGCCGAGCCGGTATTGGAGCCTGTTGAGCAGCCGCTGAAGGCAGCGGTTGGCTGGGATGTAAGCACCATCGCTTCTGATGATTTGTTCCGCCCTGAAGAAATGGATACACCATCAATATTTAGAAAACAGGCCGATTGAATTAGGGTCTAGCTGGTACCGTTAAGCTTTACCGGACTGTTCGAAATTTGGAGCAGTCCGGTTTTATTTGCCCAAAGTGTAAGTTGCCAAAATACAACAAAATAAATATTTGTTGCTAAAATACGACAAGTATTTGTGTAAAAAGCAACAAAAAACTTGAACTCAGGTGATGGTATGTTAAAATCGCCCTAGCTTTTCACAAATAAACAACAATATGATCAGACAAAGAACCCTGAAAAATATTATTCGCGCCACTGGTGTTGGTATGCATACCGGCGATAAAGTTTATATGACCCTGCGCCCGGCGGCTGTTAATACCGGTATAGTGTTTCGCAGAATCGATCTTGACCCCGTAGTAGAAATTAAAGCTACAGCCACTAATGTTGGCGATACATCTATGTCTACAACATTGGTAAATGGGGAGGTAAAAGTAGCCACAGTTGAGCACTTGCTCTCAGCTATGGCGGGTTTGGGTATTGATAATGCCATGGTCGATCTGAGCGCGCCTGAAGTACCGATTATGGACGGTAGTGCAGGCCCATTCGTATTCTTGCTACAGTCAGCTGGAATTGCTGAACAAACTTTGGCAAAGAAATTCATCCGCATCAAAAAAGCAGTTGAAGTCAGGGTAGGTGAAAAATGGGCCCGATTTGAGCCGTGGGATGGTTTTCGTGTAAGTTTTGAGATTGACTTTAGTCATCCAGCTTTTGCCAGTCATACCTCAAAAGCTGAAGTTGATTTCTCAACCACATCTTTTTTGAAGGAAGTCGCACGCGCCAGAACTTTTGGCTTTATGCGTGACCTTGAAATGTTGCGTGAGCGCAATTTGGTACTTGGTGGAAGTATGGATAATGCGGTTGTTCTTGATGATTATCGAGTCCTCAACGAAGATGGCCTGCGCTATGAAGACGAATTTGTTAAACATAAAGTTCTTGATGCAATCGGTGACCTCTACCTGTTGGGTCATAGTTTGATTGGTGCTTTCTCCGGGTATAAATCCGGGCATGAATTAAATAACCTTTTGGTTCGTGAGCTGTTGGCAAGCCCAGATGCCTGGGAAGAAGTTACCTTCGAAGACGAAGCTGTGTCACCAATTTCATATACTAATCCAGCACATTCCGCGGTTATCTAAGAAACCTTTATGCTCTGAAGAAGGGCAGAATATGACGCATACCTGTGACTTTTCCCAGCCATAGAATAAACCTTTGGTAAGTTGGGTTGAGAATATCTAATAGCTTTTGCGGCCCGGGGGTATAAAACGACCATGCGGCTACAATAATTGCCAGACTACCGCCACCAACCAGTACATCTGACAACCAGTGTGCCCCACTAATCAGTCGAGGGCTTATCAGGAGTATGGTTAGTGCCAGAGCTGTCAACTTGACCCATAGTGGCAACTTCCAGCGCCACATCAGCCAACACCAAAGAAAAGTAACCGAGGCGTGATCCCCCGGGAAGCTAATCTTGGATTTATCTTTAAGTTCGACAGCAGGGAACATTTCGCTCAAACGGATAACATCGGGTAATACTAAGCTTGGGCTTTTAACTTTACCAATTATGTCCATGAGGTATACAAATATATTTTCGCGGAAGAGCATAAGTAGCAGTAGTAGAATTAAAAACGCCATTAGGTTGCTACGACCTTCATGAGAGTTTTTGTTAAAAACAAAAAACGCCAAAATAAGAAAAGCACTGACTAGATCCCATGCACGAGTGCTGCTATAGGCCCAGAATGCCTCCCAATAACCTGGTTCAGTTCTGAGGCTGCCGTTGAGCAGGAAAAAGAAGCGCTCATCGAGCCCGCGCCAGAGCAAATAGCTGTTGTCATTGATGTAGCTATAGACAAGTAAAATTGCCAAGAGTTGAAAGCCGATAAACGGCAGCCATTTCCATTTTTGACCAAATATCATTTAATGCCCCGACCCCAGAACTCACTTTTATACGCGCTTGGAATTCTAGCATATTAAGGGCATAGTTCTGCCGGGTATGAAAAAAGAGTGCAAATACTGGCCAATTGGGGGAAAATGTGGCTTTACAGTATATTCATGAGATGAAATGAGCAATCAGGATCCCCCCAAGACCGACTTTGGCTATCGTGAGGTAGCGGTAGCAGATAAAGCCAGACTGGTTGGCGAGGTGTTTAGCTCAGTTGCCGGAAAATACGATATTATGAATGACTTGATGTCGTTGGGCGTACACCGCCTGTGGAAACGACATTTCGTGCGTACAGCGCAAATATCAGCAGGTGCCAAAGTGTTGGATATCGCCGGTGGCACGGGTGATATTGCACGGCTATTGCTGGGTAGGGTGGGCAAATCAGGCAAGGTCGTGTTATCTGATATCAATCCGGAAATGCTAGCTGTTGGTCGTGCCAGAATGGAAGATCAGGGCCTGGTGACGGGGTTGAAATATGTGCTCGCTAACGCCGAAGAATTACCGTTTGCCGATCAATCTTTCGATGCGGTAACTATAGCTTTTGGCTTGCGTAATGTAACTAATAAAGACACAGCACTAAAAGAAATGCATCGGGTATTGCGACCCGGTGGTCAGGTTAATATTTTAGAGTTCTCTAAAGTTGGCTCGAAAACCCTGAAGAAAATATATGACCTATACTCGTTCTCCTTACTGCCCAAAATTGGTGGAGTGGTAGCCAACGATGAAGATAGCTATCGTTATCTGGCCGAATCTATTCGTAAGCATCCCAGTCAGGAAGTCTTGGCTGGAATGTTACGCGCTGCTGGATTTGAAAGGGTAAATTTTGAAAATCTCACCAACGGCGTGGTGGCTATCCACCGTGGCTACCATGTCTGAAGCAAACACCACTAAAAGCTATGTAACCCCGTTGCCAGGTGTTTTTGCCGGGCTCCTGCAGCGAGCACTCAATGAGCAATTGGCAGGTAATGAAGATTTACACAAACTAGCCAATAGGGTTCTGGGGCTGGAGTTAAAAGGCACGGGTCTGACCTTGTTTTTTCAACAGCAATTGGGCCAGCTTATGGTCTCGGTTGAGCCATCTGCGGAGGTGGCAACCTGGATTAGAGGCACTCCGAAGGCATTGTTTGGAATGGCTAGGCCGCAATGGAGCAGTGCTACTGACCAGGTAATGATTGAAGGTGACGCTGGTCTGGTGCGCGACTTTGAATCAATAATGCGCCAGCTGGATTTTGACTGGGAGCAAAAATTAAGTGGGCTGGTGGGCGATGTTGCCGCGCATCAACTTGGAGTAGTTGCTAAAAAGGTTGCCAGCTTTGCCAAAGGCGTGATTGACTTAGGCAGCGAAAGTGTAGCTGAGGGATTGCAGCAGGGGGTCCGCAGACAAGCAGATGGCTTTACTTCCACGAAGGAATTGGCCAAGTTCTCAGAGCAAGTTACCGCATTATCAGATTCGGTTGAAGCATTAGAAAGCCGTCTTGCCACCCCCGCCAATCAATAAGGTGCAACCTAAGTGATCTCAGCTATCAGGCAAATGTTTCGATTATGGCGAATTAACTCAATTCTGGCGCGCTATCGCCTCGATGAAATGGCGCGTGGAACACCTTTGTATCGACCACTAAGACTGGTCGGTATGTTAAGTCTCCGGCGGACGGCCAAGATCAAAGATATGTCTATGGGTAAGCGCTTGCGCATGGCGTTGCAGGAAATGGGGCCGGTGTATGTGAAGTTTGGGCAGATACTTTCTACCCGTAGAGATATTCTTCCAGGTGAAATTGCAGATGAATTGGCCTTGTTACAAGATCAGGTTCCGCCATTTCCGGGCGAGGAGGCAAAGGCAATCATTGAAAAGTCGCTGGGAGCTAGTGTTGCCGAGTTATTTGATGATTTCGATATTGAGCCACTGGCTTCCGCTTCTATTGCCCAGGTACATGTGGCCAAACTGAAAACCGGAGAAAGAGTGGTAGTAAAGGTTGTAAGACCTGGAATAAGGCGCCAGTTAGTGCGTGATATTGAGCCACTAAAAGCCATTACTGGCTTACTGGAGAAGTATTGGCATGGTGGTGCAAGGGTGCGCCCACTGGAAGTTGTCAAAGAGTTCGAAACGGTAGTCTATGATGAACTGGATATGCAGCGCGAGGCGGCTAATGCAAGTTTGCTAAGACGCAATTTTGAGCACTCCAGCGAAGTCTATATTCCAGAAATACACTGGCCTATGTGCAAGAACAATGTTTTGGTTATGGAGAGGGTAGATGGTATCCCAGTTGGGGATACAAAGCGCTTGAAAGCAGCAGGTGTTGATCTGGAAAAGCTCGCTGTCCGCGGAGTTAAAATGTTTTACACCATGGTGTTTAGAGATAACCTCTTTCATGCCGACCTGCACCCCGGCAATATACTGATCGATGTTACCAACCCTGGTGAGGCCAGCTATATTCTTATTGATTACGGTATTGTTGCTAGCCTTTCCCCTCAGGATCTATACTTTATTTCAGAAAATTTTATGGCTTTGTTCAAGCAAAATTATCGGCGTGTTGCTGAATTGCACATTGAAGCTGGCTGGGTACCGGCAGATACCCGTATAGATGAATTGGAATCGGCAGTGCGGATGGTGGGTGAGTCAAGTTTTTCGCGGCCATTAAACGAGATCTCATTTGGACAAATGTTGCTAAGTTTGTTTCGAGTTGCCAGGCGTTTCCAGCTAAGCATTCAACCGCAACTAATTATGCTGCAAAAAACCATGCTGAATATTGAAGGACTGGGCCGTCAACTATACCCCGGCTTGGATATTTGGGCCGTGGCAAAACCTGAGCTGGAGGCAATAATAAAAGAAAAACACGGCTTTGATAGTACCATCAGCAATTTACGCGATAAGTTACCAGGTTGGCTGTCAAATAGTCCCGAAATGCCGGGCCTTGTGCACGACTTCCTGCGTCTTGCCGTGCGTGGCGAGCTTCGTACCAGGGTAGATTCGAGTGAACTGGTAGCATTAAAGCAGAGTTATAAACTGGAAAGTCAGAAAAACCGACAGTTTATGTTGTCAATTAGCCTGGCGTTGATATCAGCCTTATTGCTTGTGCTTGAAGCTGGTCCCTGGAGGCTGCTAGGCTTGTCTAGCCTTGGTATTGCTGTGGCTGGCCTGGCATTGATTTCATTCTTACGCAAGCCTGGAAAATAGCTTCTTCCTTTGTAGTTCCGGGTATCCCAAAACCTCGCCATTCCGGGGTGGCGAATAGCTGAACCCGAAATTCGTAGCGCGGAAGAGGATCCCGGATAATGCTACTCGCATATCTTTTATATGACGGTTTTTTTACTGCCCCTCAGCTAACTCAATTGCAGTAACTCGCTGGAATCCCCGGGGTAACTTACGCCCGCGCTTGGCGCGCTCGGAGCGATAGTGTTCGAGGTCTTTGGTGCTCATCCGCAGATAGCGACCGCCAGCCCAGATCAGAATCTCCCGGCCTGCGGGGATTACAGTAACCCCGACTACAAACTCCTTACCAGCTTTGATGATTTTCGGGGGGATGTTAATCAGCTTGTTGCCCTTGCCTTTACTCAACTCTGGTAATTCTGCTAGTGGGTACACTAGTAAGTACCCTGCGCTGGTAACGCAGGCGATAAGGTCATTGGAGTAGTCACTTACTAATGACGACAGTAGAGGTGCGGAGTCGCCGGGTAGCGTTAAAATTCGTTTTCCAGCCTTGACTTTGCTATACAAGTTTTCTCTGGCGGTGACAAAACCATAGCCAAAGCTACTGGCAATTACAATTTTATCAGTCGGGTCGCCAGCTAGTACGGAAACAAAACTACTGCCATCTGGTGGGTTGAATGGCTTGGTTAGTGGCTCACCTAAGGAGCGTGCTGAAGGTAGTGTATGTGCGGGCAAAGAATAGGTTCGGCCGCTGCTATCAAGGAATACTGCAAGTTGATTACTGCGCCCACAGGCACTGTGTAAGTATTCATCTCCGGCACGATAATTCAGGCTTTCCGGGTCTATCTCATGGCCTTTTGCAGCTCGCACCCAACCAGACTTTGATAAGACTACAGTAATCGGTTCGGCGGTAACCAGGTCAGCTTCATTCAATGCTTTGGCAGCTTCGCTAACCACAATCGGTGAGCGCCGGTCATCACCATAGAGTTTAGCGTCGGCCAACAGCTCTTTTTTAATCAGGGTTTTCATTCTTTGCTTGGAACCCAGAGTTAATTCAAGTTGCTGGCGCTCTGCATCAAGCTCATCGCTCTCGCCTTGAAGCTTAAATTCTTCCAGCTTCGCCAGATGCCGCAGCTTCAGATCAAGAATGGCATCGGTTTGGGTTCCGGTGAGATTAAACCGTGACATCATTACCGCTTTAGGTTTATCTTCGGTACGAATGATGTGTATTACTTCATCAATATTTAAGTAGGCAATCAACAGGCCTTCAAGTATATGCAGCCGGTCAACAACTTGATCAAGGCGGAACTCTAGTTTACGGGTAACAGTTTGCAGGCGAAATTGTAGCCATTCGCTCAGTATTTGTTTAAGGTTCCGGACTCCCGGCTTGCCATTCATGCCGATTACATTGAGATTTACCCGGTAGGTGCGTTCCAGATCGGTGGTTGCAAACAGGTGATGCATAAGCTGTTCTACATCCACGCGGTTGGAGCGGGGTACTATAACCAGCCTAGTTGGATTTTCATGATCAGACTCATCGCGCAAATCTTCAACCATAGGCAGTTTTTTTGCCCGCATCTGGCTGGCTATTTGTTCCAGTATCTTGGCGCCAGAGACTTGATGGGGCAGGGCGATAATAATGACTTCCCCTTCTTCTTTTTCATAGACAGCGCGCATCCGCAAGCCACCGTTACCGGTGCTGTATATTTTATGCAACTCCTCAGGCGGGGTAGTGATTTCGGCTTCGGTTGGGTAATCAGGGCCTTTAATGTGCTCGCACAACTCCTCAACTGTAGTTCTGGAGCTTTCCAGCAGCCGAATACAAGCGCTAACCACTTCATTCAAGTTATGTGGTGGTATATCGGTAGACATACCCACAGCGATACCCATGGTGCCGTTGAGTAAAACATTTGGTAAGCGGGCCGGCAACATTACCGGTTCTTTTAGGGTGCCATCGAAATTTGGTTGCCAGTCGCTAGTTCCCTGACCCAGTTCTTGCAACAGGGATTTTGAATATGCGGTCAGGCGGGACTCGGTATAGCGCATTGCGGCAAAAGATTTTGGATCATCCGGTGAGCCAAAATTGCCTTGCCCATCAACCAGTGGGTAACGGTATGAGAACGGCTGGGCCATAAGTACCATGGCTTCGTAACTGGCAGAATCTCCATGTGGGTGAAATTTACCAATTACATCACCAATTGTGCGGGCGGATTTCTTATGCTTAGAACTGGCTGATAGACCCAATTCTGACATGGCATATACAATTCTCCGTTGCACTGGCTTAAGGCCATCACCGACGAATGGTAGAGCGCGGTCAAGTACTACATACATTGAGTAATCAAGGTAGGCCTTTTCCGCATACTCGCGTAAGGGGATTTGCTCGTGGCCGGGGAAACTAAGACTTATTTCCGACATACTATTTCCTGTGTTACATAATTTGTGGGTAGTGTTACCGCTGTTTTCAAAGTGCTGCCTTTATGGCTTTTTTCAAGCGCTTATCACTGACGCTCTGGCTTAACCTTTTGTAGGTTAGGATGGCTTCATCTGCCCCGCCATTGGCTTCGATTAGATTAGCCAGGCGGAACTCAGCCCACTCTTTGGATGGCAGTCCAGGTAATTCCGGGGCAGTTTCCATATATTTCTTTAATGAGTCGATGCCAGTTTGGATTTGGGTTTTAGAGATTACACTAGTTCGCCCAATTTGATAGAGTGCGCCAAATTTACTTGCTTGAAACTCGGTTACCTCCCCAGCTTGCTCTATGCTTAACTCAAAGTCTTGTATGGCTGCTGGGTAAGCTTCCAGGCTTTGTTGATACATACCGCGCCTAAACAGAATATCGGGGTCATTGATGAGTTCTGGTGATAGTTTGGAAAACAGAGTTCTGATTGCGGCTTTATCCTCGGTCACTGCATAAACACTTATCAGTGCAAGCACTCCTCGTTTTGAGTCAAGAGATTTAATTCGCGTAGCTTGCTGCAGGGCGATATCTTTATCTCCCCCGACGATGCCGGGTGCGGCTAGGTGGTAGCTCATAAGAGCCTGGCGGTAGGCAATGTTATCTGGTTCCAGACTAACTGCCTGGGTAAATCCGGAAAGGGTTTTTTTGGCATAGCCCATAGCTCTGAAGACACTGGCATCCTGAGCTACTTGACCCATAATGATGCCGTAACTGTATTGTACTATGGCGGTATCAGGCGCTTGAGTTACCGCTTTATCGGCTAGTTTTTTGGCTGTATCTAAATCGTCCTGCCGCAGCGCAATACGGGCCAGGTAAGCGAGTGCTACGGGCTTGGTTTTGGTTTGCTCAAATAGTAGTTTGGCCGCTGTCAGCTCACCATCGTTGAATAGGTCTATTGCTTTCTGGTTGGCACTAAGCTGGGTAACCAGCAATAGCAAAATTACAGTTAGCGCGGATTGGTATTTTTTGGTGCGGTAAATATTCATGTGTTGCCAGGGAGCCTCTGATTTATTCTGGGTGAAGCGGATTGAGAAACGGAATTCTACCAGAGTAAGGCAGTAAGTGCTGGTAATAGCAGCGCTATTGCCTGCGCTTACTAACGCAGCTATGGTAAATTCCGGACTCAAGACGCTCATCCACGAATAGATCAGAGGCTCCCCAAGTTTCCTTTCTTTTCCAGCCAAACCTTACGGTCAGCGGCGCGTTTTTTACCGAGTAACATATTCATTACTTTGGTAGTTTCCAGTGCGTCATCAATGGTTAATTGCACTAGTCTGCGGGTATCCGGGTCGATGGTGCTTTCGCGTAATTGCAGAGGGTTCATTTCGCCCAGGCCTTTGAAGCGAGTTTCGTTTATTTTGCCTTTCATTTTTTCTGCTTTAATACGTTCATATGTGGCAATGCGTTCCTCGTTATCGAGGGCATAGAAAGTTTGTTTGCCTACATCAATTCGATATAGCGGCGGCATGGCTACGAAGATATGGCCGGTTTCTACCAGCCCCCGGAAATGCTGTAAAAACAAGGCGCATAGCAAGGTGGCGATATGCAAGCCATCGGAGTCGGCATCAGCAAGAATAATTACCTTGCCATAGCGCAGCCCGGAAATATTTTCGCTGCCGGGGTCAACCCCAATAGCAACTGAAATATCGTGGACTTCATTGGAAGATAATACTTGCTCTGAATCAACTTCCCAGGTGTTTAATATCTTACCTCGCAGGGGCAAGATAGCCTGGTATTCACGGTTTCGTGCTTGCTTGGCTGAGCCTCCGGCAGAATCACCCTCTACCAGAAATAATTCGGTCAGGCTCATGTCTTGCGAAGAACAGTCGGCCAGTTTTCCAGGTAGAGCAGGCCCGCTGGTAACTCGCTTACGAATTACTTTTTTCGCTGATTTTAATCGCTTTTGGGCATTGCTGATTGCCAGTCTGGCGATGGCTTCGCCATCGTTTACATTCTGACTCAGCCATAGGGTAAAGGCATCTTTAACCACTCCGGATACAAAAGTTGCCGCGCCACGGGAAGAAAGGCGTTCTTTAGTTTGTCCGGAAAATTGCGGGTCTTTTTGTTTGATTGAGAGGATAAAGACAATTTTTTCCCAGACATCTTCAGGCGCAAGGCGTAAACCTCTGGGCAGTAGATTGTGGTGTTGACAGAACTCCCGTAACGATTCAACTAAACCGGTGCGCAAGCCGTTAACATGGGTACCTCCCTGAGCAGTTGGAATCAGGTTTACATAGCTTTCCTGAAGTTGCCCACCTAGTGGTAGCCAGCAAAGTGCCCATTCAACTTCCGATTCATCACCTTTGAACTCGCCAGTAAATGGTGCTTCTGGTAGTTTCTCATCATCCAGCAGGGTTTCCAGCAGGTAATCGGTCAGCCCGTTTTCAAACTGCCAGCTATCTTTTTGCCCGGTTTTTTCTTCAAATAAGTTAACAATTAGGCCAGGGCAGAGCACCGCTTTGGCTCTAAGCAGATGGCGTATTTTGGCCATGCTGATCCGTGCCGAATCGAAATATTGCGGATCTGGCCAAAAGCGAATTCGGGTGCCGGTATTGCGCTGCCCGACTTCACCGATTTGTTTCAGGTCAGAGGTCTTTTCGCCACCGGCAAAGCTGATCAGGTATTCTTTACCGTCTCTTTTTATCCAGGCATCGAGCTTGGTTGAAAGTGCGTTTACCACCGATACCCCAACCCCATGTAGGCCGCCGGAGAATTGGTAGTTGTCATTATTGAATTTACCCCCAGCATGGAGACGGCTAAATATCAGCTCAACCCCGGGTATGCCCTCTTCTGGATGGATATCAACAGGCATCCCGCGGCCATCATCAGAGACTTCTACCGAGCCATCTTTATACACGCTTACATCTATTTTTCGGGCATGGTTTGCCAGTGCTTCATCGACTGAATTGTCGATGACTTCCTGGGCCAGATGGTTAGGTCGGATGGTATCGGTGTACATACCCGGCCGCCGCCGTACCGGGTCTAGCCCTGAGAGAACTTCGATGTCTTCGGCGCGATAACTTTTGCTCATTTGGGGTAAGTTTCTATACTCTTGTGGTAACTATCTAGTGTACCTGAGATGCAATCATCAGGCATAAAAAAACCGACCTCAAATGAGGCCGGTTTTTAGCCTAAAGTGGTGTCTTATAGACGGCGGCGGGCTACGCCCAGACCAAAACCAAGACCCAAGAAGGCTAGACCCAGTAGGCCTATCAGCGGTAACTGGCTAGCAGTATCCGGCATTACAGGCTCAGGCTCAGGCTCTGGAGCAACTTCGGCAACTTCGGCAACTACTTCAGCTTCTTCGACTGCTTCTACGCCACCTGGCTCAGAAACAAGTACCCAACCATTTTCAGTATGAGTAATATAAGCTCTTAAATGTTGTCCGACAACAATTTGGTCCAAACCTACAGGCTCACCATCAATCATAAATCTGAATTCGTGTGGAACTCTGAATCTTTTACGGCCTTCATTTTCGATGTCTACCCAAATCCAGCGACCGGATATGCGTAATACTTTAAAAGGTTTGACATCAACCGTGGTTTCTGCAACCTCTACAGCTACTACATCTTGCGCGACAACCGGGGCTGCAGACAACATAAGCAGGCTAATTATAAATGCTAATAGTACTTTCTTCATTTTCTTTCTCCTAGTGAAAATTCGCCATTATGGCGGCCATTACTCTCAGACTCATTCTAACAGAGAATGCTCGCTGTGGAACTGAGCCTTGACAATAAATCTCTTTGGTGCGCTTCCAACAAAATAAAATGGGTAACAAGTGACCAGTGTAACTTCGTCTTTACCGGTATCACTAAGGACACTTAAATCATCCGGAGTGGTTACATGCGTAGATATAATCTTATATTTCACGCTGCCTTTCAATGTTTTTACTTCAATAATCTCGCCTATCTGTATATCTTTAAGGCCGCGAAAGAATCCATCCCTGTGCCCGTATAGTGCTAAATTCCCCGGAACCCCAATTCTTGCGGTGCCGGGAACTCTGCCTACAGCCCGATTCAGGGTTAATTCATCAATGCCGGTAAAGATAGGCACAGTTAGGTCAATTGACGGGATTTCCAGAACTGCCTCGGGTAAGCCAAGGTCGTGCTCCAGGGAGTCGTGATAGTCACTTACTCGTTGGTCATTCCACAGGCTGGTATTAAAATTTGAGTTGTTACTGGGGCTATCACTGGTGCTGGCAATGTTTTGCTGCCTGGCCTGTTCGAATTTTTTTAGGTCTTGCGCTGGCAATATACTACTCTGAGCATGGGCAATAACAAACACCGACAGCAATGCGGCACTTACTATAAATGCAGTTCTTTGAGCAATTGCCAAGTGTTTTTTATTCACTTCGTTTCCCGTCAACAGAAGCTGTACTTTAACACAGGCGTTTTTCTTTTATCAAATAAGCCCCCCATAATGCGGCTTGAGTCGCTATAATATTATTCCAGATTATATTGATTATTTAATGCCCTCGGGCAGCAGGTTCTGGCATGGCTTCTTTAATTTTCGTCACAGGTGGCGTGGTATCTTCTTTAGGCAAGGGTATTTCCGCTGCTTCTTTGGCTTCTGCATTAGAAAATCGTGGCCTCAAGGTCACCATGATTAAACTCGATCCGTATATAAATGTTGACCCCGGAACTATGTCGCCTTTTCAGCATGGTGAGGTGTTTGTAACTGAAGACGGTGCGGAAACAGACCTGGATTTAGGTCATTACGAGCGTTTTATTCGTACCCGCATGGGTAAAATCAACAATTACACTACTGGCAGAATCTATTCAAATGTAATTGCTAAAGAGCGGCATGGGGATTACTTAGGGGCTACAGTTCAGGTAATTCCGCATATTACAGATGAAATCAAGCAGGGTGTTGAAAAAGCTGCTGAAGGCTTTGATATTGCGATGGTTGAGATTGGTGGAACGGTAGGTGATATTGAATCACTACCGTTTCTGGAAGCCATCAGGCAATTGGGGGTTGAATATGGTCGCCAGGCTATTTTTATGCATTTAACCCTGGTGCCTTATTTAAAAGCAGCCGGGGAAGTTAAAACCAAGCCAACCCAGCACTCGGTTAAAGAACTACGCTCGATTGGAATCCAGCCAGATGTGCTGATTTGCCGTAGCGAAAGAATGTTGACCGAGCAGGAGCGTCGCAAGATTTCGCTATTTACCAATGTTGAGGAAAGAGCTGTAATTTCGGCAGTTGATGTCGATAACATTTATCAGTTGCCAGTATATTTCCACCAACAGGGTTTAGACGACATTGTGCTGGAGAAGCTGGGAATTGAAGCTAACCGAAGCTATCTGGATGACTGGATCGAAGTAGATGATCGCATCAGCAATACCCAGCACGAAATTACAGTAGCGATGGTGGGTAAATATGTGGATCACTCCGATGCCTATAAGTCATTAAGTGAAGCTGTACGGCATGGCGGCCTAAGGCAACGCATCAAAGTTAATATTCGCGCAGTAGATTCTTCCACTATTAACCGTGAAGGGCTGGATTCGCTTGCTGATGTAGATGCAATTCTGGTGCCAGGTGGTTTTGGCCCGCGAGGCTTTGAGGGCAAAGTCAAGGCAATCCAGTTCGCCAGAGAAAATAACATCCCTTATTTAGGTATTTGCTATGGCATGCAGGCAGCGGTAGTAGAGTTTGCGCGTAATGTATGTGGCATGGAAGGCGCTAACACAACCGAGAATGATATTGATACGCCATACCCGGTGATTGCCATGATTACTGAATGGCTGGATGCTACCGGTAAACGGGAAATCCGTTCTGAAGACTCGGATTTAGGCGGGACTATGCGACTTGGTGGCCAGCGCTGCAGGCTGCGCCCAGATACCTTGGCACGCAAGGTCTATGCTGAAGATGTTATTGTCGAGCGCCATCGCCATCGCTACGAATTTAATAATAATTATCGGGCCGAAATCAAACAGAAGGGGATGGTGCTTTCCGGAGTATCTGCCGATGAAACTCTGGTTGAGATAATTGAATTGCCAGAACATCCTTTTTTCCTTGCTTGCCAGTTCCACCCGGAATTTACCTCATCGCCACGCGGTGGGCATCCATTATTTAATGGCTTTATAGAAGCGGCCCTACGCTATCAGCAGGAAGTTCGTGGTGCGTTACCAGATGGAGTAGTACGCTTATGAGTTTGCCAGTTTCTTCCCTGATGGATCTATGTTCATTTAAGGTTGGCGATGGCCAGCCGTTATTTCTTATCGCCGGAACTTGCGTGGTGGAGTCAGAGCAAATGACTTTGGACACGGCGGGTACATTGAGTGAAATTTGTCAGCGCCTGGAAATTCCATTCATCTATAAATCATCGTTTGATAAAGCTAATCGGTCTTCGGTTGAAAGCTTTCGTGGGCCGGGTATTGATGAGGGCTTGCGGGTATTGGCAAAAGTTAAATCTGAGCTGGGAGTGCCGGTGCTAACAGATGTTCATGAAGACACTGATATCGAAAAAGTGGCAGCCGTGGTAGATGTTTTGCAAACCCCGGCCTTTTTGTGTCGCCAAACTAATTACATTCAACGGGTTGCCAGTGCCGGCTTGCCAGTTAATATCAAGAAGGGTCAGTTTTTGGCACCCTGGGATATGCAACATGTAGTCGCCAAGGCCAGAGCTACTGGCAATAAGCAGATAATGGTTTGCGAGCGCGGGGCTTCATTTGGGTATAACAACCTGGTATCAGATATGCGCTCGTTGGTGGTTATGCGCTCTATTGGTTGTCCTGTAGTTTACGATGCCACCCATTCGGTGCAATTACCAGGCGGGCAGGGAGCCTCATCTGGTGGCCAACGGGAGATGGTACCAGCTTTAGCACGGGCGGCTGTGGCTACGGGAGTATCCGGAATATTCCTTGAGACCCACCCCGATCCAGATAAAGCCTTGTCAGACGGTCCAAACTCTATGCCGCTGGGAAGAATGGCTGAGTTACTGGAGCAGCTAAAAGAAATCCACGAACTAACTTGGAGATATGCTTTGTTGGAGCATGAGATATGAGTGAAATTGTAAAGCTAGTTGCCAGAGAAATAATCGACTCCCGTGGCAATCCCACACTTGAAGCTGAAGTGGTATTTGCCAGCGGAGCCAGCGGCCGGGCAGCAGTGCCATCGGGTGCTTCTACCGGTAGCAGGGAAGCGGTTGAATTACGCGATGGTGATCAAAGCAGATACTCTGGCAAGGGTGTACTCAAGGCTGTTGCCAATGTTAATGAGATTATCCGGCCAGCAATAATTGGTCAAAATGGTATGGATCAGCGCGGTTTGGATCAACTTATTATTGAACTCGATGGTACCCCTAATAAGGGCCGCCTGGGGGCAAATGCACTGTTAGGGGTATCACTTGCAGTTGCTAAAGCCAGGGCTGCCGAGAGAGGCGAGGCTTTGTGGCAATCCCTGTTATCGGGTAATAAAGCCAGCTTGCCGGTGCCAATGATGAATATCATCAATGGTGGCGCGCATGCAGACAATAGTGTTGATATGCAAGAATTTATGGTCTTGCCAGTTGGGTTACCAAGTTTTTCTGAGGCTTTGCGTTGCGGGGTGGAAATTTTCCATGCCTTGAAGTCTGTGTTGAAAAAACAAGGTATGAATACTGCGGTTGGTGATGAAGGTGGTTTTGCCCCGGACTTGCCCTCGAATGTGGCCGCGATTGATACAATTTTGACTGCCATTGAGCTTGCTGGTTATCGCGCCGGAGCAGATGTTTATCTAGGGCTGGATGTTGCCAGTAGTGAATTCTATCGGGATGGTAAATACCATCTGGATTCTGAAGGTCGCAGCTTTAATGCGACACAGTTCAGTGACTATATGAACGACTGGGTGCGCCAATATCCAATCACCAGCATAGAAGATGGTATGGATGAAAGTGACTGGGACGGTTGGAAAATTCATAGTGAGGCGCTGAATGATAAAATTCAATTGGTTGGCGATGACTTGTTTGTAACCAATACTAAAATTCTGCAACGGGGCATAGAAGGCGGAATTGCAAACTCTATTCTGATTAAGCTCAATCAGATCGGTACTTTATCAGAAACCCTAGATGCCATAGATATGGCCGCTGCGGCTGGCTATAGTTCAGTGATTTCACATCGCTCTGGCGAAACTGCCGATACTACAATTGCAGACTTGGCCGTAGCCAGTGCGGCAACCCAAATAAAAACCGGCTCATTATGTCGCTCTGATCGGGTTGCCAAATACAACCAGTTGCTGCGAATTGAAGAGGCTCTTGGCGATAAGGCAATTTATTGTGGGCCTGCGGCCTTTGTCTGTTTGCAAGACCGGTAGGGCGAAGTCTGGTGCGTCTGCTTATCGCTGCCTTACTCCTGCTCCTGGTGTTGCTACAGCTATTGTTTTGGTTTGGTGAAAGTGGCCAGGAACGGGTGCGGGAGTTAGAGCGAGCGGTTGAGATGCAAAATGAAGAAAACGCAGAGCTGGTGACTCGCAATGCAGCTCTGCAGGCGGAGGTTGAAGACCTGCGCGAAGGCCTGGATGCGATTGAAGAGCGAGCTAGAAACGAACTGGGCTTGATCCGTGAAGGAGAGGTTTTTTATCAAGTGGTAACCCCACAGACAGAAGAGTCAGCCCCAATCCCCAGATAGAGGCACGCTATGATGTGCATGTGCAGCATGCGTGTTTCTATCTGGGGGTCAGGGTCAAAGTAGGCTATATCAATGGATTTGGGAAATGAATAAATTTCAACTTAAAGCTACTTCAGGTGAACTTGCTGGGCAAAAGTGGCCATTGGCAGAGACCATGGTTCTAGGCTCAGTTAATACCTGCGAAATAATTCTTGCTGGAGAGTTGATAGCCCCGCAGCACGCACAGTTAGTGACCACAGATACCGCCGTATCGTTACAAGCCTTGCAGGGTGAGGTGATAGTTAACGGCGAACAAATACAGCAAGCATCTCTGGGCTCAGGCGATGAAATCCGTCTTGGGAATTGCCGTTTTATGCTCCAGGCTCCAGGTTTGCGCCCGCAACGGGTACTGCAACCGGCCGCGTTGCAGAAAAAATCGCGTGCCGGCCTTTGGCTTGCACTTGGCTTAGCGGCTATAGCTGGTGCAGGAGCGGCTGCCTGGCAACAAGGTCTGTTGCCATTTTAGTGAACAAATTAGTAATTCCAGCTGATGAAATTGAGCTGATAGCGGTTCGCTCGCAAGGTGCTGGTGGTCAAAATGTAAATAAAGTGGCAACCGCAATTCACTTGCGCTTTGATATCAAGGCATCATCACTGGCAGATAGACATAAGCAGCGGTTATTAAGTTTTCACGACCGGCGGATCAACAAAGATGGTGTCATCATTATCAAAGCGCAACAACACCGTACTCAGAGACAAAACCGCACCGATGCCATTGCCAGACTGCATGAACTAATAAAGCTTGCCACCCACACCCCAAAAACCCGGCGCCCAACCAGGCCAAGCAAAAGCTCACGGCTAAAAAGATTGGCCAATAAAACCCGGCGTGGGCAGACCAAGGCCTTGCGAGGCAAAGTCCCTGATCAATAGTGCAGGCTTGTGCGCTGAGAGTTTTTACCTATAGCAGTTATCGAGTTTTCCGGTTAGGCTTACACTTCTAGCCGGACAGTATCGTAAATATGAATAAAGCATTAGAAGATCGACCAAAATCAAAGGACATGTCACAATTACGCGGCTTGATTCCGTATGTAACCCAGTATCGCAAATATATATTTCTGGCGCTGTTATTTCTGGTGTTAGGTGCAGCTACTACATTGTATTTCCCAGTTGCATTAAGGCAGGTTGTGGATCTGGGGTTTTCTGAGGATCAGTCGGAGAAAATGAACCGATATTTCCTGATTATGTTCGCAGTATCAATTCTGATGGCGGTGTTTACTTCTATGCGCTATTACTGGGTGACTTGGCTGGGCCAGAGGGTGGTTACTGATATTCGCAAGGATGTTTATCGGCGGGTCATGGGGATGTCGCCGGCTTTCTTTGAGACCACCAGCACCGGTGAGGTTTTATCCCGGATAAACACCGATACCACCTTGGTTGAAACAGTTGTGGGCAGCACTTTCTCTATCACCCTGCGCAGTATAGTTATGTTGGTTGGCTCGGTGCTGATGATGGTTATTTCCAGTCCTAAGCTGGCGGGTATGATTTTGGCAATGATTCCGTTGATTATTTTGCCAATTATTTTTTATGGACGCAAGGTAAGGGCGTTATCAACGGTCTCCCAAGATTTGATTGCTGAAAGCTCGTCGGTAGCAACAGAGACGATTAATGCTATCCATACAGTACAGTCTTATGCTCAGGATGAACGCGAGAATCAGCGCTTTTCCAGCGCGGTACTAGCCGCTTTCCAGGCGGCAGTAAAGCGAATTGCCGCAGAAACCATTATGAGCATTGCGGTGGTAATAATGGTGCTGGGTGGGATTATTTTTGTGCTGTGGTTAGGCGCACAATCGGTGGTAGAGGGCACTATGAGTGCGGGTACGCTAAGCCAGTTTGTGTTGTATGCCATCATTGCTTCATCTTCGGTGGGGGCGTTAACTACGGTGTGGGCGGTATTACAAAGGGCCGCTGGTGCGCTGGAAAGAATTTCCGAGTTGCTAAATATGCAAAGTGATATTCGCAGTGTAAATAATGCAACTAAATTCAAGCAGGCGGCAAAAGGGGCTATAGAAATCCACGAACTTAGCTTCGCTTACCCATCGCGCCTAGAGCAGCCGGTGCTCGAGGGTATCAATCTCAATATCGGAGCCGGGGAGACAGTTGCACTAGTGGGTCCATCTGGAGCTGGTAAAACCACCATATTCCAGCTGTTGTTGCGGTTTTACGACCCCCAGCATGGGGAGATAAGGATAGATGGTGAAGCTTTAACTAAACTGGATTTGCGTAGCTTACGGCGGCAAATGGCATTGGTATCGCAGGATGTAACTATTTTTTCGACCAATGCCTTGGAAAATATCCGTTATGGTCGCCCAGATGCGAATGAAGCGCAGGTGCGGTTGGCTGCCGAGGCTGCACACGCGGATGTGTTTATTGATAAATTGTCGGAAACTTATCAGACATTTTTGGGTGAGCGCGGGGTGCGCTTATCTGGCGGCCAGGCGCAGCGCCTGTCTATTGCCAGAGCAATTTTAACTGACCCGCCGATTCTGCTGCTGGATGAGGCCACTTCCGCGCTCGATGCCCGCAGTGAGAAGTTAGTGCAACAGGCGCTTGATGAGCTAATGTGCGAACGAACGACTCTGGTTATCGCCCACCGCCTGGCTACGGTAAGACGAGCAGATAGAATAGTGGTACTCAATGAAGGCCGAATGGTGGCCGAAGGTAGCCATGATGAGTTATTGGCCAGTAGTGAGCTTTACCGGAATTTGGCAGAGCTGCAGTTTTTGGTTTGAGGGTAGAAAGTTAGACCGTGTGTTTTTGCTCCGCTAGTTGACGAGTAAACAGACCTAATATGAAGCTCTAAAGTAAAATCTATTTCGAAGTACTAGAGCGGTCATTTGTAAGTTAATCCTTATGTGGGTATTCAAACTGATGGGGCAGCAATTCTGCCATAGTCCAGCTGGTTTGTTTGCCATTGGCGCAGACTGAATAAACTACA